>NZ_JAUXQE010000035.1:0-284359 GCF_030683615.1 Undibacterium sp. | reverse complement strand
CGCCGCCAGGTTGCCCCGCGCTGCCGTTCGACTTGCATGTGTAAGGCATGCCGCCAGCGTTCAATCTGAGCCAGGATCAAACTCTTCAGTTTAATCTCTGTTTTGTGACATTTCTGTCTGTGTCATTCGCATGACACATCGCTCACTCAAAATACTGACAGTTCAGTGACTTATTTCTAAATCACCGTCTTGCTTTATACTTCTTGTGAACACTTGCTATATTATTTAAGCATTCCAATCAACCTAAGTTGTTTGGTGCGCTTCACCAAGTGCCCACATTTATTGACTGTTAATTGTTAAAGAACTGAAATCTTTTCTACTTCACCGGACTACTTATTCATCCAGTTTTGCATCGCAGCGTTGTGTGCGTTAGCAGCAGAGAAACGAGATTATGAAGCACTTCTTTTTATCTGTCAACACCCTGTTTTTATTTCGTTCAGTTTAAATCTTTTAGATTTAATCCCAACTACTTCAGGCTATTTACACACCAAGCTTTTCGCGTCATTTCTTTCGCTCAAACCAAGAATTACTTCACTTTCTTCAGCCCCGCTCTTCAGCGGGAGGCGAACTATAGCAAACTTACTGATTGCAGTGCAAGCACTTTGCGGTAATTATTTACTTGCTTCTCCCGACTCTCTGTAGTGATGGTACGCACAGCGCTACCGGCTAAGTCGGCATCAATTTCCATGCAAGGAAATCTTTATATGAAAGCACATGCGGTTAAAATACCGGATTCATCAAACCACTAAGCAAGGGCTCTCTTATATATATAGATATAAGAGAGTCATTTTTATCATTAGTGCTATCCGGACCGAATTTATGTTGCGCATTACCGATTTACAACTTCCACTAGACCATGCCGAAGACGAGCTGAAAGCAGCCGTGCTGCGGGAATTGGGTATTACTGAAAACGAGCTGATTAACTTTACTGTATTTCGTCGCAGCTACGATGCACGCAAGAAGACGGCGATCATACTGATCTACACGATAGATGTGGAAACAACAAATGAAGATGCTCTGCTAGCAAGCCACAGGAACCGCACAAAATTGTCGGAGACGCCGGATACCACTTATAAATTTGTGACTCGCGCAAACAATAAACCTTTTAAGCGCCCTGTTGTCATCGGCTTTGGGCCTTGTGGCCTGTTTGTAGCACTGCTGCTGGCTGAAATGGGATTTCGCCCTATCGTGCTTGAGCGCGGCAAGACTGTGCGCGAACGCACCAAGGATACCTGGGGCCTGTGGCGCAAACGTGAGTTGAAGCCAGAATCGAATGTGCAGTTTGGCGAAGGTGGAGCAGGTACTTTTTCTGACGGAAAATTATATAGCCAGATCAAAGACCCCAAGCATTATGGCCGCAAGGTGCTGACGGAGTTCGTCAAGGCTGGTGCGCCTGAAGAAATCATGTATGTCAGTAAGCCGCATATAGGCACCTTTCGTCTGGTGAAGATGATAGAAGAGATGCGCCATAATATAGAAGCTCTTGGTGGTGAAATCCGGTTTGAGCAAAGAGTGACGGATATCGATATCGTCGATGGCAAGGTTCAGGGGGTGCAGTTAAATGACGATGAATACATAGAAACGGCACATGTTGTGCTGGCGATCGGCCATAGTGCTCGCGACACCTTCAAGATGATCGCTGATCGTGGCATATATGTGGAAGCCAAACCATTTTCGATAGGCTTCAGGGTAGAACACCCGCAGTCTGTTATCGACAAGGCGCGCTTTGGTCCCAATGCAGGCAACAAGATACTGGGTGCGGCAGATTATAAGTTGGTGCACCATGCCAAAAATGGTCGTTCGGTATATAGCTTTTGCATGTGTCCTGGTGGTACGGTGGTGGCAGCAACGTCTGAACCTGGCCGTGTTGTGACAAATGGCATGAGCCAGTATTCGCGCAATGAACGCAATGCAAACTCGGCCATCGTGGTGGGCATTACCCCGGCTGATTATCCTGGCGACCCGTTGGCGGGTATAGATTTACAGAGGGCGCTAGAAGAGAAGGCGTATGAAGCAGGCGGACAAAATTACAATGCCCCCGGCCAATTGGTGGGTGACTTTTTGGCTGCCCGCCCGTCTACAGCACTAGGGACAGTGGAGCCATCTTACAAGCCCGGCATTACCTTGTGCGATCTTGCCACAATTTTGCCTGAATTTGCCATTACGGCAATACGCGAAGCCCTGCCTGAGTTTGACAAAAAAATCAAAGGATTTGCCATGAAGGATGCGATTCTGACTGGCGTGGAAACACGCACATCTTCGCCCATACGTATTAAGCGCAATGACGATGATCTACAAAGTTTGAATACCCGCGGTCTGTTTCCTGCAGGCGAAGGTGCTGGCTATGCAGGCGGCATATTGTCTGCCGCAGTCGATGGTATCAGGGTCGCCGAGGCGGTTGCCCTGGATATACAGGCGCAATCATAAACGACAATATCAGGTAGCGAGCATGAAAATGGCAAAAACCTGTCAGGTTTTTGCCATTTTTCATCTGCGTCTTACCCTAGTAAATCTTCCAGCCCTGCAGCCAACTCATTGAGCGGCGGCATTTCCTCCAGTATGAGTTCTGGTTTTATTCCTAGTTTTTTTGCCACATCCGTTGGGAAGGTCGCTTCGCGCTCTTCTTTTGAGTAATGACTTTCTTCTCCACGTGCGCACCAGGAAGCCAGATGTACGACAGCACCTATCTGATCAAACTCTGATTGTTGCAATGGTTCTGCGCAGGCTTTGATGGCCGTTGCAAAACTGTCAGGAAAGCGCCAGCGTTTAGCCAACTCAGCACCGACATCAAAAAAATTAAAGCCAAAAGAGGTGTGCTCTACATCTGGTCTGCGTGCATCCAGCGGCCCGGCAGTTTTATCGACTTGCAGCATTTGCTCAGGCATGCCCGCATGCATGACCAATTGGCCTATGGCATGCATTAAACCTACGGTGAAAGCAAAATCTGAATTGCAATGGACTTTTTTTGCCAGCCATTTTGAGACGACGGCAGTATGCAAGCTATAGCGCCAGAATTGCTTCAGATCCACCCCAGGCATGGACTTGAAACCGCTAGTCAGGCCACTACTGACCACCAGTGTACGCACGGTCATGAAGCCCAGCATCAACACTGCATCGTCAACCGAGCCTACCGTTCTGGAGGCATGATAATAAGAGGAGTTTGCCAGCCGCAGCAATTTTGCACTCAGGACCTGATCTGCAGACAGCTTGCGGGCAATTTCGTCTATGGAGACATCATCATTATTAAAACTGTCTATGACTTCCTGGACGACTTTGGGGATCGAAGGCAAAGCATTTTGCTGCTGAAACAGAGTCTCGATTTTCATAGGGCATCTCCTTTGGGGATGTAGATACAAGAGGTCTTAGCCTCTCATTATTTCCGGAAATTGATACACCTTCAACAAACTTCCCTTGGCGTGGGGAAGAATGCACATTGCTATCAAAAATCATACTCTGATATTGGTTTTTCAGAAATGCTTTTTTGCTGCTTGCGTTGCTTTGCACGTCGTGGGCAATATCACGATTGCGTTTCCCCTTACGTTTACCTGCGCTGCTTTTGCTGGAACAAACAGGAATTGTTAGTTTCCTGTCAGCAGGCTTTTTGTCTTGTTTCTTTACTTCACTTTCTGGTGGACATGGTGGTAAAGTAGTTTTAGCCTCATGAATAAGTTTAAGCCAGTGCAAGCAGACAGGAGACACATCATGCAAAATGCCTTAGAACTCGCAACACAAGTTGGTGAAGAACTCAAATCCAAGAAACTTATTCTCAGCATCGCAGAATCATGCACTGGCGGTGGTGTTTCCCACGCCATCACAGAAATTGCCGGATCTTCGGAATGGTTTGATTGTGGCTTTGTCACCTATTCCAACTCCTCCAAGACTGAATTATTGGATATACCAGCCGCACTGATCGCACAGCATGGTGCTGTCAGCGAAGAAATAGCAGCAGCAATGGCACAGGGGGCCCTGGCCAATTCAGAAGCCCATCTATCACTATCAACCACTGGGATTGCTGGTCCGACTGGGGCAGTGCCCGGCAAACCCGTAGGCACAATTTGCTTTGGCTGGGTCGTTGGTGGCGTCACACATACCGAAAGGCTGGTATTTGCAGGAGATAGAAAAGCTGTGCGGGAGCAAACCGTTGCTCATGCTCTGACCAAGCTTTTGAGATACATCAGGGAACTTTGAGTCGCCGATAGACATGCAGTATGCCCATTGCACGTCTTGAATTTACAATGCGGCAGCTTTGTTATTCCCGGTTTTGCATCAATAACTCATTAATCAGTACCGATTCTATCTTGTCAGATTTCAAGGCTTGATTGAGACCTGATTTTAGCTGTGCCCTGACAGTGTCGAAGCCTTCTTCGCTATGTAAATCGTCAGGGTCAATTTTGGCGAATTCGATTTGAAATACATTGGATAATACTTTTTTGTTTTCAAACAACCATTCCTTGTCCTCAGTGCGGACTTGTATGGTTACCTGCATGCGTACTACCTGGCCATTCAGATTTGCCACTTGCTGCGGCAATTCAAAATAACTTAGCCCGGCAGCATTCGCAGTCACACTGCGCATGTAAAAGAATATCGCCAGCAAAATGGCAAAGCCAAGCATAACAATCAATGCAGCATAAACCCCAAACCGATCCGATGTGGCGCTTTTTTTTCCAGATTTTTTTTCCAGCGCTGCAGTCTTTCGATTCGGAGCAGGTGGAGTACTGCGTGCGGGACCTGCAGGTGCATTGGGCTTAACCGGCGGCGTAGCAACCACCTCAGCCGCATCTCCATCGAAATCAAAGTCCAATGCAGGATCAGGTTTCTTGGGTTCGCTGCCATCTATAGCCTCGAAATCAAGTTGTTCAATGAGCAAACTGGCCCTGGACCTATCTTTAGACATGACTACCTCATAGAGCTGGCATATGGCCAAAGGCCACAGCGCCGACCTAGTGATTATATTGCTAACGGGAAATTTTTAAAGCTGGCCTAGCATAACGCTATTTTACTCAATTTCATAAAGCGTCAATGAATACATCTTCATTTCCCGCTGATGTAGACCTATTCCCTGAAATGTTTTCTACTTTGTCATTATTTTATGCATTTCCTAAAATCTATTGAACGCTTCGTTACAAACTAGGGGTGTAAAACAACTGCTGATTTCGCTATCATGTCGGCATTCCCCGCAAGTCATTACACGCATGACCACACCCGCCATCCCCAAAGTCAGAAACCTGAGCATAGACAATATCAAGGCCGTCTTGATTTTTCTGGTTGTCTTTGGTCATCTGATAGAAATCTACGTGGGTGAAGATCATATATTGCGTTCCGTCTGGATTTTTGTGTATTCCTTCCACATGCCCATGTTCGCCTTGATGTCTGGCATGTTTTCCAAGGCGCAGTGGGATGATAAAAATACCACGCAACTCATATCTACCGTCCTGGTGCCCCTGATCGGTTTTGAGATTATTTATGAAACGACCGAATTTCTATTGAGAGGCAATGCCAGCGTCTATGCCGGCCTGGTCGCGCCTTACTGGATGTTGTGGTATTTGTTGAGCTTGTTATGCTGGCGCCTGTTGCTGCCCTTGTTTTCGCGTATGCAATTTGGTGTCATGCTGGCATTGGCACTCTCGCTGGCTGCCAGCTACTCTGAGCATGCGGGTTATTTCCTGAGTATATCACGCACCCTGATTTTCTTCCCTTACTTCTTACTGGGATGGAAACTTGGACAAGACGTGTTCAATGCCAAGAATAATGAAAAACTGTGGCTCAGTGCCGCCGTTGTGATCACTGCCTTCGTCGGTGCATTCCTCCTGAAGAGCGATTTCGACTATCGCTGGTTCTATGGCAGTTATTCCCTGCACAGGCTGGAAATGGCGAATCTGACTGGCAGCATGTATCAGTTATTGCAATATGCAACGTCCACGGTGATAGGATTATCTGTCCTGTATTTGCTGGCGCAAAAAGAACTAAGGCTGGCGAACATAGGCAAGCGCTCTATCTATGTGCTGGTGTGGCATGGCATGGCGTTGATTATTCTGCAAGAGACAGGTGTATTGCGTGCCATTTTCAAATATGAAAATACGATTGCACTGGCAATATCGGTCTTGCTCTCGATGCTGATCACCTGGGTATGCGCCCATGAGAAAGCCGAAATGCTGACCAAACGCTTTATCCTGAACCCCTTGAACTGGTTATTGATACCTCAGCCTGCGACCATTGCTGACGTGGCACCAGAAGCACAGGACAAGACTGTGCATCAGGAACATTAAGAAGCCTGTTTGCGATCTTACTGTGCGTGCGTTATCGGGGTTCAGTGCGGCTCAAAATGCTCATGTACTAGGGTGCTTTCCGCTTCTTTCGCTGCGCTTAAGTTGCCCTGAATGTTGCCCTGACCCCGCTGACGATCGCTACAGATCCTAAACAGGTTCTAAGAAATATTGTAGAAAAACTTCCTGATCGGTGTCCTACTTATCAATTCTGGCTTGTATTTTACCTTCATCAAATTGCTGCGGGTGCTTGCCTGAAATTCCACAATAAAACTCGCGTATCTTTTCCATATCAGCAGTAATGTCACCGCTTAAGGTAAACATCTTGCCGATGCCGCCGGCCTTGCGTTTGAAGTCCAGATAGCCAAGTGCGATTGGGACACCTGCCCCCTGAGCAATATAATAAAAACCTGTCTTCCAGTGTGTGACTTTGCCGCGGGTTCCCTCTGGCGGCACGATAACAGTCAGTCTTTGATTGGCATGAAAAGCATCGACCGTGCCTTGCACCAGATTACCGGACTTGGCCCTGTCTACCGGAATACCACCGAGCCAGCGCATGACGTGGCCCACAACGGGCGGAAACAGGCTGGATTTGCCCATCCAGTACACCCGCAAGCGCAGGGCAAAACAAACCATCAGCGTAATGGGAAAATCCCAGTTACTGGTGTGGGGCGCTGCAATCAAGACATATTTTTGCTCGGCAGGAACGATGCCCTCCACCTTCCAGCCAGCCAGCTTCAGGCACAACACAGATAGCCAGCGCATGATGGTATTAATGATGGGAGTTTCAAAAATGGTAAGATGCATGCCGTAAGTCTTTGATAAGAAAAGAGAATTCTGCCTTCTCTTCAAGCAAGCGGCATTATAGTGAGCAGTAGCAACTATGGGAACTAGATATCAGCTTTTTTAAGATAAATTAACGAAAGCACTTATCAAAGCAATATAAAAGCAATATCAAACAATACCCAAGCAAGGGCGATCAAGTCTTTACCCAGCTCAGTATGCCTTGCCATTGTGGCAAATCTTTTTCCACCCTGGAGGGAGCGACATCCCATAAGGTGGCCCCATGGGCAGCCAGTTGTATATAGTTTTGGGTATCCCGCAAGAAACCGAGGACTGGCAAACCTAGCTGGTCAACATAATGCTCAAGCTGCTCGGCCGCCTTGCTGCGGGTGTTCACACGCATGCCCAATATCCCAACCTGATAGCCATTCTTCTTGTGCTGGGACAGATTTTTGAGGAATTCTTCCGTTGCCAAAATATCAAAAATAGAAGCTTGCAAAGGGACGATGATCTTATCTGCTGACTTGAGCACAGCGTCAAGCTTGCTGCCTGTCAGGCCAGCCGGGGTATCCAATACCACATGGGTAGTACCTTTTGGGGGCTTCAAAACATTGCGGTCAGCAATATCCCAAGGCTGGATCTGTGGCAGGTTCTCGGGCCGCAAGGACAACCAGGTGCGTGAAGATTGTTGTACATCGGTGTCACCCAGCATGACCTTATGCCCGCTGGAGGCAAAATACCCAGCCAGGTTGGTGGCCACTGTGCTTTTTCCTACCCCACCCTTGGGATTGACGATTGCGATGACAGGCATGTCCACTCCTTTTTACAGTTTAAGAACCATAGCAACTGCTCAGATTATCCATACTAAGCAGAAGATAGCAAGATTTCCTCTATAAAAACGAAAAAACAGCAAAGCAAGCTCAAGCAGGGACCAATAAAGCCAACTGTTCAGGTGTCAGATAACACCACTCTCCTTCTTCCAGTCCCAGCGACTCCAAGGTCAATTTTCCGATGGCGGTGCGCTGCAAGGCAGCACAATGATTGCCCGCTGCCGCCAGCATGCGCTTGACCTGGTGGTACTTACCCTGCTCCAGCACGATTTCCAGCAGATTATCACCCAGCTTTTGGCAATGCACTGCGGCCAAAGCTGCTGGCTCATCATGCAGTTTGACGCCTTGCAATAATAGATTCACCAATTCTTCCGTCACTGGCTCAGCAGTCGTCGCCTGGTAGACCTTGGGGACATGGCGCTTGGGTGATGATTGCGCGTGGATAAATGGGCCGTCATCAGACATCAGCAACATACCAGTTGTATCATGATCCAGTCGCCCTACCGGTTGCACATCGCGCCAGCTGAATTGCTCGGGTAACAGTGTCAGTACGCCAGGGTGATGACTAGGCTTGCGAGAGCACTCAAAATTGGCAGGTTTATTGAGGACGATGTAGACACGTTCACGAAATTCCCAGTCTTCTTCAAAAATATGAAACTGCAAACCCTGGGTCTCATAACTGGTCTTGACGCTGCGTATCACTTCGCCATTGATGGAGACTTCGCCATCTTCCACCAGATCGCGGCAATATTTTCGGGTTCCAAATCCTTGCGACTGCAGGATTTTATCTAAGCTTAGTTTTGTCATGGCGCGACTTTATCAGATGTATGCCTGCTGCGGCTAGTGGGCTGTAACAGTGAAAGCGGACGTGAAGGACATGAGCCCGGCGAGTCAGGGCAAGGCCGAACTTCAAACTATACACAGCGATACCGGGACTATTGCGAGCGTTTGCAACGCCGTCATGGTCGGCGCGCGCATGGCAGACAATTCGCTTTTCACTGCTACAGTCAACTAGTCACACCACCTGCTTTCATTCAAGCACAGCCGTTTCATCGTCCGTCATTTTGGGTTGCAGCGGCAAATTCATTTTGAAACAAGTCCCCTTGCCGAGTTCACTTTCGACCACAATATTGCCACCCAGCACACCGGTTACCAGGTTATACACAATATTCAAACCCAGGCCACTTCCGCCTTGCCCCAGTCTGGTCGTGAAGAAAGGATCAAAAATGCGGCCCAGGTTGACGTTTGGTATGCCGCTACCATTATCACGTACGGTGATTTCCACAAAATCGTCATCCAGAGCACGTGCAGAAATGGTAACTGTGCCGCGAAAATCGCCTTCAAAACCGTGGATAAATGCATTATTGATCAAATTGGTCATGACCTGACCGAGTGGGCCGGGATAACTGTCCATCATCAGCTTGGGCGGTACGTAATGGGTAATGTCATGACGTGTTTTGCGTATGGTCGGTCCCATCGTGACGATGAGCTCAGACAACATCTCATCAAGTGCAAAGACACGGCGATTGGCACTGGTACGGTCCACTGCAACTTGTTTGAAGCTGATCACCAGCTCTGACGCCTTGCTCAGGTTACGTAAGAGCAAATCAGCTCCCGTCTTGGCGTTTCTCAGGTATTCTTCGAGTACAGAACGGCGCATGCCTTTTTCAAACTCGACCATCACATCATTCGTATGCTGGGCCAGGGTGCTGGCAACAGTGACGCTGGTTCCGATAGGCGTATTAAGCTCATGAGCAACCCCGGCGACCAGAGAGCCCAACGCTGCCATTTTTTCTGTCCTGAGCAATTCCCGCTGGGCGCGCTGGAGGTTTTCCAGGACAATGGTCAATTCGCTATTGGCAGCTTCCAGTGCCTGGGTACGTTCGGACACCCTTCTCTCCAGCGTGGTATTCATATTGCGAATTTCCTGCTCGTTCTGGCGTTTTTCAGTAATATCTTCCTGAACAAGGATAATCAAAGGCTCGTTGCCAAGACGTATCATACGTCCCGACACCTGGCAGAGAATGATTTTTTCTTGCTGACCACAAGTCAACCAGGCTTCATAGTCATGAATTTCACCATCGCGTTCAACGATACGCAGGATTTCGTGAAAATCGTCTTCATTACGCCAGAGTGCCTTCTGGGTTTCTCTATCACCGAGAATTTCATCATGTGACCAATAGAATTGCCTGACCCAGGCGTCATTTACGTCGATCATGCTGTAATGCTGGGCTTTACGCAGTACCGTCATGGCGACAGGAGATGCCTGAAAGATGCCAATGAATTTTTCTTCTGTCACCTTCAAGGCTTGCTCTGCACGAAGACGTTCATTGAGTTCTTGCTGCAAGGTTATGTTTTGCGCTTCCCGCTCGGTGATCAGCCTACCGAGATTGAGGCGCATTTTGTCCAGTCCCTGCGCCAGATTGCCGATTTCATCTTGCCGCCCCCATTCCAGCGGCTGATCCAGCTTGCCGCGCGCAAGTCGGCCCGTTGCCAGTTGCAATTCCATGATGGGTCTGACGATGCGGCGCTCGAACAATAACCAGATCAGAATAAATGAAAACACTACCTGCACCAGCAAAGCCATGCCCAACTTGAGAAAGTCAGTCCATAGCTCTTTTTCTATATGCTCAGTAGTCAGTTCCAACTTGACGCTGCCGATGACCTTCGTTTCCAGCAAAATCGGGCGCTCTTCGCGCAAGACTTTGGCATCGGCTGTTTTGAACTTGCTGCTGTGAGCAAAAATGGATTTGGATTCATCCAGCACTTCAACGCTAACCACTTCAGGATTGCGCATGACGGCCTGTATGAATTGATTGGCGACAGCCTTGTCCAGCGTCCAGACGGGCACCGCCATGCCACGCGCCAGCATATCGGCGTACTGCGACATGGGATTGCGTACCCGCAATTGCAATTCACGCTCGTATCTGTCCTGTACCAGGAAACGTCCCAGAACTATCGCAGGCAATACGATGCCAACCACAACGCCGAAAATAAGAATCTGTCGGAGAGAGAGTGTACGCAATGGTTTACCTGTTGTTTGCGGCGACTATTTCGACTGTTGCTTGCGCCACAATTGTATATTTGCTGTGATCAATTTACTCATCACGTTTTGTTTATCCAATTTATAAACAGCCTTGGCAATGCGCCCGCGCATTTCCGGTGTATTGCATGCTGACTTATGAGATAAAGTCAAATATAAATTTTCATTGGTAATCGGTGGCGCGACGGTTTTCAAGCCTGAAATATTCATCTTGGCGACATAGGCTAGGCCGGGGTCTTCTTCATAAATCAAATAATCTGCACGCGACAGACTCAGCATCTTCAAAGCCTGCTCAAGGCTGGGAACCATGGATATTTTCAATGACTCCTTGGCATAACGATCAAATTCTTCACCAAAACTGTTATTGATGACAGTCACCCCCTGCTTGCCAACAAGGTCTGACCATTTTTTATAAGGCAGAGTGAAATTACTGCGGGTCCAGATCACTGTCCTTGTTTCACGAAAAGCCGGATAGAAATAATCCATGTATTCCAGTCTGGGCTGAGTGAAAAAAGCACCCGCCAACAAATCCACGCGCCCCAATTTTGCCTCTTCCTGCACTCGTCCCCAAGGGCCGATATATTTGATATCAATGGGGATACCAATTTCTTTCGACAATAATTGCATCCACTCGGCATTCGCACCGATCAAGCGATTTTCATCGTCAGGATCACGCCATAGATAAGGAGGATATTCAGGATTACCCGTCGCCAACAATGTCTTGCAAGTTTCATTGGCATGTACGTTTGAACTAAATGCCATTGCAAGCAACAAGCTTACCCAGCAAAGCAACTGTAGCAAGGTTTTGTTTGAATGAATAGCTTTGCAAGATTCAAGCTTCATAGCACGACCTTCTCAGCATTAAACGGGAGGATTGACACTTAAGTCTAACTGCTGGGATTAGGCTTGGCAAGGAAGTAGTTGTGAAGGAGGAACGCTTTCCAAAAAGAAAATAATTCCTCCAAATTTTGACTAAAAGTGCAAGATGTTTACCACGTTGACACATGCCCCAAAAGAATTACACTTGCAACCCTTTTTCAGCATATGCTAATTATCTTAACGTCTAACAATAGAACTACCATTGCCCCGCACTGCGTCTCCAGACATCAAGCCTGGATCGTGGTCGAAGACATAAGTTTGTCTGTTACCATTTTCAAAGGCCACAGTCACATTCCAAACCTTGGTGGTCTTGACTTTTTGCTCTATCTTATGTCCAGCCAGAGCACCACCTGCTGCCCCTGCGATAGTAGCCAGATCACGCCCTGTGCCACCACCCACCTGATTGCCTAGCAGAGCACCAGCGACGCCACCAGCGATCACCCCAAGGGCACCACCTTCACCCTCTTTGTCTTTGACTTCAATTGCGACGACTTTGCCACAGTCAGGGCAAGCTGGCTCCCCTCTGGCTTGTGCTGGTGCTGCCACTGGCCTGCTCATATTTTGCTTGGCCACAGCCAGGGAATTATTGTAGTCAGCCTTGGCATCGCGCAGACATTGCATTCTGGCCGCTGATCCACCTGCTTCAGCACACAGCTTTTTATCGTCATTGTAGCGTTGAGTAGCGCGTTTGGTATCCGCTGCATACTGCTGTTTGGCAGTCATATTTTGCGCAAAAGCACCTGTCACCGCTGTCAACATCAAGCTGGCCACCAGCAATTTCTTATTCATATAAAGCTCCTCAATTAATCAAAATATAGTATCGCCATGCGAAACTTAAAGCAATTAACGGTCGAGATCAAAAAATGATGACTGAAATCACAATGGTTGACAGTTACACATTAGGCCGGGATGCATAACATGTCTGCAGAGCATAAAAAAACCCGTCATATGACGGGTTTTCCATGTAAGTGCTCAAGCGCTGATCAGATTTTTGCCTTGATGAGCTTGCCCAGTTTTTCTATACCTTCGTTGATACGCTCTGGCGACACCGTCACAAAGGACAGGCGCAGGGTATTTTTTTCAGGGTTGTTTGCATAGAAAGGGCCGCCAGGAACAAAGGCAACATTCTGTTGTATGGCTTCATCCAGCAATTGCTTGCTGTCCATGTGTTCTGGCAGGGTTACCCAGATGAACATGCCGCCTTCAGGCTTGGTCCAGCGCACGCTTTCAGGGAAATGCTTGCTCATGGCCTCTAGCATGGCATTGCATTGCTTGGCATACAGGGTACGGATAGTAGGGATATGCTCACTCAGGAAACCATCCTTGATAACTTCATACACTACCATTTGTGTCAACTGTGCAGTGTGCAAGTCGGCTGCCTGCTTGGCTTGTTCGAGTTTGCGTATCAGCTGTGTAGGGCCAACCACATAACCCAGGCGTATTCCAGGTGTCAGCACCTTGGAGAAAGAACCCATGTAAATCACGCCACCTGGATTCATATTCAACATCTTGGGCAAAGGTTCTCCGCTATAGCACAGATCACCATAGGGGTTATCTTCGACCAGCGGGATACCCATGCGGGCGCAGGTTTCCACCAATTCATAGCGGCGCTCAACTGACAGCGTGCGTCCGGTTGGGTTCTGGAAGTTAGGCAAGGCATACATCAGACGTGCACCCGCACCTTTGGCAGCGACCGAGGCTGGTATCAAACCATGATCATCGGTATCAACCGATTCAAATTGAGGGCGATACAGGGAAAAAGCCTGCAAGGCACCCAGATAGCTCGGTGTTTCTACCAGTACCTTGCTGCCTTCATCCACCAGCACTTTGCCGAGCAAATCCAGGCCTTGCTGCGAGCCAGACACCATCATGATTTGATCAGGCAGGATTTTTGAATCATTGGTAGACAAAGAGTCAGCCAAAAATTCGCGCAAGGGGGCATAACCATCGGTAGGGCCGTATTGCAATGCTGACTTGCCTTGTTGCGTCAGCACCTTGTCAAAGGCAGCGCGCATGCGCTCTACCGGGAAAGTTTCTGGAGATGGCAATCCACCAGCGAAAGAAATCACTTCAGGACGCATGGTTACTTTTAAAATTTCCCTGATGGCTGAGCTTTGCAACTGCTCTGCGCGATCAGAAAATTTCCACTCTATGGGGCTAGGATTCTCAAGTTTCATGCTGGTCTCACTATCTCACTGTTAGGATTGCCATCTCGGGCAAGCTTATTGTTTTATAAAATTCAGGCGATCTCGACGATCATTTCAATTTCTACGCAAGCACCCAGTGGGATCTGAGCCACGCCAAAGGCTGAACGTGCATGCTTGCCTTGCTCACCAAAGATTTCGCCGATGAGTTCAGAGGCGCCGTTCGTCACAAGATGCTGCTCGGTAAAATCAGGTGTGGAATTAACCAGGCTCATGAGCTTGACGATGCGCTTGACACGGTTCAAATCACCGCCACAGGCTGCCTGCAAGGTGGCGATCAGATCAATCGCGACTGAGCGTGCTGCCAGCTTGCCTTCTTCTGTAGAGATATTTTTACCGAGTTGCCCCACCCATGGCGCGCCATCTTTTTTGGCGATATGCCCGGACAGGAATACTGTGTTACCAGTTTGTGCATACATGACGTAGGCAGCAGCAGGTGTCGCAACAGCAGGCAACTCAATATTTAGTGCTTGAAGTTTTTCGTAAAATGACATGTCTATTTTCCAGAAAAATGCGCAGCAGCCCTCACTGATGCACTAGAGATAATTAAATTTTTATTATTATTTTCTGCAAACTTTAAGAGTTTGCAGAATTCAAAACCTTTCTTCCGGTACATGCTGTCTAGATAAGGTCCAAATTAGAGCGCAAATACCAGTCCTCTATTGTAAGCCCGCACCGTTGTGATTAACACCCCCTAGTACATGGCGAATGGCAGATTAAATTTGGTCGGAATGTGCTTTGCAAGAAAATCACCGTTGAATATTCATGCGTCGCCCCATTGCAACGACAATGATGACTGCCAGCGCAAAAAAGATTTCACGACCAGTCAGGACTTCACCCAGTATCAAGGCAGCACCCAGCAAACTCAAAAATGGTTGCAGCAATTGCACCTGACCAACGCGGGCAATACCACCGATCGCCAGGGCCTTGTACCAAAAGAAAAATCCTATGAACATGGAGAATAATGAAACATAGGCGAAACCAGCCCAGGCACGACCAGAAGCCTGTACGCCATAATGCCAACCTAGCCAGATTGTCACCGGCAATAAAACCGGTAAAGCAAGCAGCAAAGCCCAGGAAATTACCTGCTGCCCGCCCATGCTTTGCGACAGCCGCCCACCTTCGGCATAGCCCATGGCAGCAGCGATCACCGCAATGAACAAGGCCAGGTCAGCAAACTGGAACGAGCCACCACCCTGCATCAGAGCAAAGACTATCACCAGACCACTGCCCAGTACCGCCATCACCCAAAAGCCAGTCGATGGTTTTTCATTAAAGCGCAATGCGGCAAACAAGGCGGTTGCCAAAGGTAAGATACCTAGAACGATGGCACCATGTGAAGCTGGCACATAAGCCATCGCGACAGAACTGAACAAGGGGAAACCAACCACCACGCCCAGGGACGTGATCAGCAATGGTTTAAATTCCGCACGTTGTGGCAATTTCGCCCGCTGTATCCACAACAGCAGGCCAGAACAGCAGGCGGCTACCACGGCCCGCCCCAGCGCCACAAAGACGGGATTGAGTTCTGCCACAGCCATGCGGGTAAATGGCAAGGTCAGGCTAAAAATCATGACGCCAACCAGGCCCAGGGCCATGCCCTTGTTTTCTTGTATCAGCATGATAGTTTTGTCGATCTCATTGTTAACTCGCCAGCATGGGATAGAGCGACAATACCAGCAGCAAGGCCATGCCGTAGTTGAAGATACGCAAATTGCGCTCCACCCTCAACAAATGTCTGACCCTGGCACCGAACAAGGCCCACAGGCTTACACTAGGTAAATTGATGACCGCAAACACACCTGCGGCCAGGGCAACGATCCAGAATCCGCCAGTTGCGGGTATATAGCTACTGAAAGCACCCAGTGCCATGACCCAGGCCTTGGGATTAATCCATTGAAAAGCTGCCGCACTCATGAAACTCATGGGGCCAGATCTTTGCGCGTTTTCTGGCGCATTTTCTTCCAAAGGCCCAGCATTGGCGATGTTCCAGGCCAGGTAAAGCAGATACGCAGCACCAGCCCATTTCAGCACAACATATAGCCAAGGGAAGCTTATGAAAAGGCCAGCCAGACCGACGCCAACAGCCAGTACCAGCAACATGAAACCTATACTGATACCCAGCATGTGGGGCAAGGTAGCGCGAAAACCAAAATTCACGCCTGATGCAAGCAGCATGAGGTTATTCGGGCCTGGTGTAATGGAGGACACCAGCGCAAACAGAGCAAAGGCCATGAGTGTATCAATTGCCATACTCAACCCCTCGCTGACAATGATCAGAATTCTGTCGTCCGTCCATGCTGTTTCTCCCGTTTTTGCTTTAGTGTTGTGCTATCCTAAACGCAAAAACCGATACAGTACCAATACACTATAAGCGATAATATTCATACTGTAATGGTCAACTATCCATTACAGAAGACCCGCCTGGAGACATGCAATGCTGACACCGACTTTTTTTATCTCACGCGATTCCGGTGGCTCACTGGTTGAGCAAATCGTTAATGCCGTGGCCAACCGCATCGACGATAAATTGCTGCGCACCGGTGCGCGCATGCCTTCTATACGCCAGTTTGCCGATGAACAGGCAGTGTCGCGCTTTACCGTCGTGGAAGCCTATGACAGGCTCGTTGCCAAAGGCTATCTGGAGTCGCGCAGGGGTGCCGGTTTTTTTGTGCGGGAACGGGCTTCCATGTTGAATAACGTACCAAACACTGCACAAATTGCCCCAGTCGCCCAACAACTCGATGTGGTGTGGCTGGTGCGCAATATGTTCCGGCAATTGCCACCGCAAAAAATGCCAGGCTCTGGCGTATTGCCGCATGACTGGCTGGACGGGGAACTGGTAGCGAATGGCTTGCGCTCCATCAGCAGGCTGAACCAGAACCTATTGCTGCATTATGGTACCCAGCAGGGCTTTTTGCCCTTGCGACAGCAATTACAATTGAAAATGGCAGAGTTGGAAATCGCCGCATCGCCTGAACAAATCGTCATGACCAGTGGCGTCACACAAGCACTTGATCTGGTGGCGCGTGAATTTACGCAGCCTGGCGACACAATATTTGTTGACGACCCGGCCTGGTTTTTGATGTTTGGTTCTTTCGCCATCCTCGGCACCAAGGTGATAGGCATACCACGCCTGCATGATGGCCCGGATGTCGCCAAGTTGGCGGAACTGGCTGCCCTGCATAAACCCAAGCTGTATATCATCAATTCAGTCTTGCATAATCCAACTTCGACTTCGCTGTCCGCCGCCAAGGCGTTCCAGGTCTTAAAAGCGGCGGAGGAACATGATTTCATGATCGTTGAAGATGATGTGTATTGCGATATGCACCCTGGGCCAGCGGTACAGGCCGCCACTCGCATTGCTGCGCTGGATCAGTTGAACCGGGTGATTTATCTGGGTGGATTTTCCAAGACACTGGCGGCAAATCTGCGTGTGGGGTTTATCGCTACCTCACCAGAACTGGCAATACGCCTGGCGGACAGAAAGATGTTGTCTACCCTGACGACCACAGAAATCGGTGAACGCGTGGTATACAAAATCCTGTCGGAAGGACACTACCGCAAACATGTAGACCGCATACGTGTGAAGCTTGATGGGGTGCGCGATGACATTACCAAGCGGCTGGAACAACAGGGGATGAAGGTTGATTACCGAACACCGGCAGGAATGTTTTTGTGGACAGAGACTGGCTGCGATACCAATAAGCTGACTGAGAAAGCCATGGAGCAAGGCTATCTGCTGGCACCTGGCAGCTTGTTCTCGCCCAACCAGCTCCCGTCCACCAAGATGCGCATCAATATTGCCGCAATGTCTGACCCTGGTGTCTGGGAATTTTTGAAACGTGAAATAAATTAGTTGGTTACATGCTTATTAAGTTTTCAATGCAAGCTGGCATTGGCCAGCTTGACACCGAACCAGACAAACATACTGCCCACGCCACTGGACAAACTGGCTGACAGGCGACGGCGCTGACTAAAGCTGCGTGCCAGACGGGAACCCAGGAAAATCAGTACAGAAAGATAAGTCGTGCTGAATACCATCACCACCGCACTCAGTATCAAAAAAGGTACTGCCGGCGTAGGATAGGAAGGGTCGATGAATTGCACAAAGAAAGACAGCAAGAACAGGATCGCTTTCGGATTCAAGAGGCTGATGACCAGTGCGCGCTTGAAAGGGTTTTGCATGTTAATCGCGGTCGCCTGCGTTTCTGCCACAGTCGCTGTCTTGTTGCGCCATTTTTGTATGGCAGCCCAGATCAGATTGACACCTACCCAGGCCAGGTAAGCTGCACCAGCATACTTAACAACCATGAATAAAGCCGGGTAAGTACGCAAGATACCCGCAGCACCAAGAGCGGTCAACATGAGCAAAATACTATCCCCGACAAATATTCCGGCTGCACCTTTGTAGCCTTCACGTACACCGCGTGCGGTAGCAACGGCCAATACATACAGGGAATTCGGTCCTGGCAACAAGATGATGCCCAAGGCACCCAGTACATAAGTCCACAAATCGGTTACACCATAAAAACTCATTTCCCTACCCTCACATCTGACTGATTGATCCCTGCCGGAGCCCGCCATCCATTGCTGCTTGTTTTGCACATCAAACGGGCATAGGCATGAGATTAACATCTTGCTGCATTTCTTGCTGACGCCTGGCAGAGCCCTCACCTGCCCTGCGCAACAGGCTCAATGCGGTATCTCCTTCACGCAAAGTAGCAGTGCGCACCGTGGCGCTGACTTTCATTTCCTTACCTGACACAGATATAGGCATGGCAATCACCGTGGCGCGGGTACGATCGGCAATTTTACAGGCGTCTTCGGCTGATGCTTCTGGCAAGAGCACACAAAACTCTTCGCCGCTAAAACGGGCGATGCAATCGTAGGAGCGCATGGCACGTTTCACGCGGCGGCTGACCTCGACCAGGATCACATCACCAACCTGTGGACCATGCGTGTCGTTGATAAGCTTAAAATCATCCAGGTCCAGCACCAGCATGGATAATTGTTTACCCAGACGCAGATGGCGCTGCAGCTCAGCGTCAGAGATTCGCATGAATTCCTTCCAGTTGGCGACACCAGTAACCGGGTCTATATTTTCCTGTCTTTCCAGTTCCTGCTCTGCACTCAAAAGCTTGCGTCTATACCTGTGTACATAGACAGCGATGGCATGACCGGTGATGGCAACTGCAGGCAAAATCAGCAAGACGCTGGCCGCTTGGGAAAACGTGCCTGATTGTTTATACAAAAGCAGCAAACAAGATGCCGCGACAAACAAGAACAGGGGCTTGCGCAAGATATTCAAAGCCAGGGGCAAAGAAATAAAAGCCATCAACACCAGCCATGCATCGACCATATAATGCCCCAGATAATCTCGTGGCAAACAGGCATTGCTGATGAACTGCGTCAGCAAGACTGCAACTATCCAGTACATCGCATAGCGGTCCAGTTTCGGGACATTTTCTTCCGTTTCGTAGCGTCTGACCAGCCACACAGAATAGACAAAGACAGACAAGCGCATCAGCAGCAAGACTGCCAGAGGTGTGGCTGGCTCATGGAATAGCACATCCACCAGTGTCAGCGGCAAGAATGCCCACAACATGATACGCACTACCCGGCGTACTTGCGCCCTGTCTTGTTTGGTGTAGTGAGAACGATAATTCTCTTCGCTGACATCTTTATAATTCGTTTGCATTTTTGCACCGTTTTATTTTTTTCAGCCTGTGGCGTCTCCAGCTCGACTCTTGTCAGTCTGTACAATTTTGATCAAGAGTGCATATCTATGCTACATTCTCACTCTAGGCTGCATTGTTTCAGCCATCAAAGACAACAGAACTGCTCAGATTTAATTATATGCCTCACTTCGACAAGCAACATGTTAAAGATTGCATAGGCGACACGCCTGTGTATGGCATGTATGCGTGTGCGCAAGTACTAGATTTCAACTCGACCCGTTGTTGTTGAGTTTGTAGATCCGTATGCAGCGGGACAGTCCCTGCCTGCCAGTCTCAAGTAACACCCTGACACCTTCATCGACCCAATTTACATTTCGCTATTTTCACAACAAATGGACATACTTCTCTACGATAACTGGGAACGCCGCTTGCGCCCTTTCAGCCCCCTGAACAAAGACTGGGTGGGCCTGTACTGCTGCGGACCTACCGTATATGACTATGCCCATATCGGCAACCTGCGCACCTATCTGTTTGAAGATTTGCTACGCCGCGCCCTGGAATGGAATGGTTATACCGTACGCCATGTCATCAACATTACCGACGTCGGCCATCTGGTGTCTGATGGTGATGACGGTGAAGACAAAATGGAAAAAGGCAGCCGCAAAGCCGGTGAATCGGCCTGGCAAATTGCTGACCGTTTCACGACTGCCTTCAAGGATGATCTGCAAAAATTGCACATTCTTGAACCTGCTATCTGGTGCAAGGCCACTGACCATATTGTTGAGCAAATCGATTTCATCGCTGCCATAGAGAAAAATGGCTACACCTATCGCACCAGCGATGGTATTTATTTTGACACCAGCAAGCAGGACGACTATGGTTTCCTGGCACGCATCAAGCGTGATGCCATCAAAGCGGGCAGCCGCGTTGAACTTGGTGAGAAACTGCACGCAACTGACTTCGCGCTGTGGAAGTTCAGTCCGCCAGATGAACATCGCCAAATGGAATGGGACAGCCCTTGGGGCCGAGGCTTCCCTGGCTGGCATATAGAATGCTCTGCCATGTCGGCCAAATACCTGACGCCCTGGTTTGATATCCATTGCGGTGGTGAAGACCATATCGCCATTCACCATAGCAATGAGATAGCGCAAAACCAGGCTTGCCATGGCACCCGCCTTGCCAACTTCTGGATGCATGGTTATTTCCTGCAAATCGATTCTGGCAAGATGTCCAAATCGACAGGTGAATTCTTGCGCTTGCAAACTTTGCTTGATCAGAATATCGATCCGCTGGCTTATCGCTACCTGTGCCTGACGGCACATTACCGCAGCCAGATGCAGTTTAGCTTTGAAGCGCTGCTGTCAGCCCAAACTGCCTTGCAACGCCTGCGCGAGACTTATCATGCCTGGCCAACAGGTGGCAATATCAATGCAGAATACCGCGAGAAATTCACCTCCTTCATCAATGAGGACCTGAACGTACCGCGTGGCCTGGCACTGGTCTGGGAAATGTTGAAAGCCGATTTGTCCGATGCCGACAAAAAAGCCACACTGACAGAGTTCGACAAGGTGTTTGGTCTGGGTCTCGCACAATGGCAACCGGCCGTGCTGGCAATTCCGGCAGAAGTGCAAAGTCTGGCCGAACAGCGTCAGGCTGCACGCAAGGCCAAGAACTGGGCTGAGGCAGACCGTTTGCGTGGCGAGTTGCATGCACTGGGTTATGAAGTCGAGGACAAGGCCGATGGCATGCAAATCAAGGCATTATAATAATTAGCCATGAAATCCAATCAGGGGAAACTAGTGTTTCCCCTGTTTTTTTGGGCGAAGACCAAGGAAAATAATATGTTTAAAAAAATGAATTTACTGCCTGGAAAATTCACAACGCTCTTAGGCCTGGCCCTAATACCAGCACTCAGCCTGGCCACAGATTATGTGGAAAGGAAAGACATACCCGCAGAGTTACGTCCTTTCGTCTTACCAAACACAAAATTGCTGACCTATGAAATGGCCGACTTAAATGCGGACGGCAAACCCGACTATGTTTTCATCCTGGAAAAGCAAAAAAAACAGCCCGATGAGAGCTCCATCGACGAGGGACAACGCCCACTGAAGATCGCGATACGTCAGGCAGACGGCAAGTTAAAACTGGTCAAGACGAATGAAAGAATCGTCTTCTGCTCTGCTTGTGGCGGAGTGTGGGGTGATCCATTTGCTGATCTGACGACGGACAAAAAAGGCTTCACTGTGTCTCATTTTGGTGGCAGTGGCTGGCGCTGGGCAAACAACTATCAATTCAATTATTCACGCAAGGATGATACCTGGCAGTTGGTCAAGGTTACGGAACTATCCTTTCACGCCAGTGACCCGGACAAAGTTAAAGAAAAAATTTACACGCCTCCTAAACATTTCGGCAAAATCGACATCGCCGATTTTGATCCAGAAAAATTCAAAGGCGTGGGTGCCAAATAGGTAATGGGGGGAGCCCCCCATTACCTACAAACTCTTCTCAAACTGCAAGCGTATCGTTGCACTTGCCGGTGTCCTTGTGGCGCGCATAGTGTGTTTGTCCGGACCGTTATATTCTGTAGCCTGCAATACGTCCTGATGCAGGAGATTGTTTATCGACAGGCGCAACTGCGTTTTATTTTCCAGCTTCCATAGACCATACACATCAAGATTACGACTGACACCCGTGTAGGTGCGCAAGTCTGAAGTGGCTTGCACATTGCCGCCTGTCTGCAAATTAAAGTTAACACCAAATGATTGCCGTTCACTGCGCTTGTAATCCATGCCCAGATTGGCAGTAAACGGCACTTGGTCGGCCAGACGATTATCTGCCCCTGGTATGGCATCCAGTTTCGACCAATTACGTGCTGCATTCAGCCGTACTTCCAATGGTGGTGCAGCAGGAAGAAAATTCTGCAAAGCGAACTTTGCATCCATCTCTATCCCCATCACTTTGGCGGTGCCATGGTTATATGGCGAGGTAATCCACACACTTTTTTGCTCATCCAGATTTTTTTCAACCATTTTTTTCTCGTACAGGTTTTGCACAGTTACATCCTGCACTCGCTTCACATAGGCTGAAACGCTGAACATGCTGTTTTTGGCGAAATAAGATTCATAAGCCAGATCAGCACCCCAGGCTAGTTCAGGCAAGAGTTGTGGGTTGCCCTGATAATCCGGGTTAGTCGGACCATTGTCATTATTTGCCGTGTAGCGCCTTGGCACCAGGCTGCGCGGTGTGGGCGCCTTATAGGTACGGGACAAAGCAAAGCGCAGTTGGTCTTTTTCTTGCTCAGGCAGTTTCCACAATAATTGCATGACCGGGCTCCAGACGCTGGACCGGGTCTGCACGGGTGCCATTAACCGGCCTGTAGTTTCTGTATTCAGCCCTTCCCAGCGCATGCCCAGGTATGCTTGCAGGCGGCTCGTCACATCCCACTCGTCCTGGGCGAACATGGCAATGCGCCGCACATTAGCTCGGTAGTCTTCCACTAGCGGCTCACCCACGGCATTGGAATTGGCAGCCCTATCAAATTGCAAGCGCGCTTCTGTGCGTCGCGTCAGTGCAGCATCCCATCCCAGTGCAAGGCTGTGATCGTCACGAAAGCGGCTCAGGTATTTTCCGCTGCTACTGACGCTGCTTTCCGCTGCGTTCGATATGACATGACGGTTGAAAGCCTGGTCTCGCGGAGAAGGATAACCAAAGAAATTGTAGTCTACTTCGCGGTGATTGTAATTCAGGCCCAGCTTTGCATTGAGCTTGCTGTCAGCATCCAGCCTGTGTGCCCAGTTCAGGTCTGTGCGCAAGATTGCTGTGTGCATGGAGGCCAGATAATTATTATCCGGGTATTGTGTCGCATCCCCCTTCACAGTCGCTTCATAGTCACTACCCCCATTCAAATTGCCGTAATAATCAAAAAAACTCTGCCAGCTAAGCGTGTCGCCATTCTCTAGATTCCAGTTCAGTCTGGGACTGAGTCCGAAGCGCCAAACATCTGCAATATTTTTTTGTTGCATCAAACGCAGAGTTTTAAGTTCGCCGCTTGTGTCATAAATACTCTCTATCACCTGCGGCAGGCTTTCATAGCCAGTTTTCGACAGGGTGCTGGTAACAGAATAGGAAAAACCTCCATTCTTGTCAGCGACTTCCAAAGCAAGCGAAGGGTTCCAGTTATTTTCACCATGCGCAATGCCAATCTTAAAATCTTTCCTGGCACTGTTCACACCTTTTTTGAGGATGATATTGATGGTACCAGCCACCGCCTGTGCACTGAATTCTGCCGTCGTGGTCCGCAGGATTTCCACTCGCTCTATCAACTGAAGTGCGATACTGTCTATGGAAAACCCAGTCGCTACCGCATCGCCATTCAATAAAATCTGGGTATAACCAGATCCCAAACCACGCATGCGCAATTCATTGCCCACGACAGACACACCAGGCTGGCGCTTCAATACAGCAGATAATTGTGTGTCTCCATACTGCATAAGTTCAGCTGCATTGACGATGATTTTTGCGGCTGTGTCATTTTTCCGCTGCGCTTTCGCGCCCGGCCCGGAAACTTCCACGGTTTGTACCGTGGAAGTTTCTTTCGCAGGCAGATCCGCCGCATGAAGGTGAGTAGTCCAGAGCAAAACCGAACTCCCCAAACCACTCACTCCCAGTTTCAGAAATGTTTGGACGGACAAATACGAGAGACGAGATTTATTACTTGAAACCAGTGTGGGCATGAAAATAAATTAGTGAGGAGAAGAAAATGATTAAGCGCCATATGCGAGGAAGATATGGCAAACAGATACAGACAAGGGGATCAATTATGAAGTGGGCACGACTATAGCTAAATAGCCATGTGATAAAAGCCCGAAATGAGGTGACAGCGAACTCATTGCCGCTGGCAGATTATTTTGCAGGCAGCAATCCTGTCCTGGGGTCTTTCAAAAAATCATCAAGTATGCGCGCTATGCTGCCGTCATTTTTCATGGCCAGCAAAGTCGAACTCAAGATTTTGGAATGCGCACTGGCAGCAAACTCTGGCCTGACACGCATGACATGAGAACCATACGAAATCACCAGGCTAGGGCCCAATAAGTGGCTGGATGAATTTCTTTCTGCCGCCGCCAGTATGGCGGGTTGACTACCCACTATGCCTGAAATGCGCCCGGCTTCCAGCATGCGCATACCATTTTCCAGCGTATTGATTTCCACCTTTCTGACGCGCTCATCCTGGCCAAAAGTACCGTAACTCAACCGGCGCATCATGCCTATGCCTCTGGCAGCAGAAAGGATAATCAAGTCATCATAATTCTTCAAGACGGCACCACGCTGCGCCACAACCAGGATGGGGAATTGCGTGACTTCGGACAGAATCAGGCCTTCCTGCTCACTAAAATTTTCTGCCTGGGAAATGCTATAAGCTTCTTTATCTGCCGGAAACATCACGACATGACGAGCACTGGGGACGATCAATAGCTGCAAAGGCACGCCAGAACGCTTGCGCAATTCATTTGCTATGCGCACATTGATGCCATCATAGTCGCCCTTGCCTTCCTTACTCTCTTTGACAAAAGCAAAAGGTGCCACTTCTGTCAAATAAAGGTTAGCCGCACTGAGTAAAGGTGCAAACCCGCACAACAGGCAAAAAATGAGCAAACTCACTACTTTCAGCAACATAAAATCACTCCGTGAGCCTCAAGAAACTATGGCAACAAGCATTACATTATAGGCAATTTTAGTAAAATTTTATAAAAACACAAGTATTTGTGTATCGCAATAATTAAAAACTTAAATTTTCATGCTGTTTAAGCAATCATCTTGAAATCCATGAAAGCGGCCTCACCTTTCCTCTGCTCTAGCAATGTTGCATAAAAAAGCAGCAGGTAAGCAATTACCACTACTACTAAAAAATCTTTGAGGAAAACCATGTCAGAAAAGCAAACCCTGGGCTTTCAGGCCGAAGTCAAACAACTCCTGCAACTGATGATCCACTCCTTGTATTCAAACAAGGAAATCTTTCTGCGCGAACTGATCTCGAATGCTTCTGATGCATCAGACAAACTGCGCTTTGAAGCCATCAACGATGCCAGCCTGTTTGAAAACGATCCTGATCTG
This sequence comes from Undibacterium sp., assembly GCF_030683615.1. Lineage (NCBI taxonomy): Bacteria > Pseudomonadati > Pseudomonadota > Betaproteobacteria > Burkholderiales > Oxalobacteraceae > Undibacterium > Undibacterium sp. The sequence goes on along the minus strand of NZ_JAUXQE010000035.1, from coordinate 258,565 downwards.
CAAATACAGGTCAGCTTCAACAAGGAAGCCCGCACCATCACTATCGCCGATAACGGCATAGGCATGAGCAAGGCTGATACGATAGAACACCTGGGCACAATCGCCAAATCCGGCACCAAGGAATTTTTTGGCAAATTGTCTGGCGACCAGCAAAAAGATGCGGCGATGATAGGCCAGTTTGGCGTCGGTTTTTATTCCGGCTTTATCGTTGCCGACCGCATCACCGTAGAAACCCGTCGCGCCGGTCTGCCTGCAGACCAGGCTGTACGTTGGGAATCTGAAGGCGCTGGCGACTTTAGCGTCGAAGACATCGTCAAGGAAGGCCGTGGCACCAGCATTACCTTGCACCTGCGTGAAGGTGAAGATGAGTTCCTGTCTGCATGGAAGCTCAAATCCGTCATTCGTACTTATTCCGACCACATCTCCCTGCCTATCAAGATGCAGAAAGAAGAGTGGGATGAAGAGAAAAAAGAACAAGTCTTGAAAGACGAGCTCGAAACCATCAACCAGGCCAGTGCCTTGTGGGCGCGCAGCAAGTCTGAAATCACGCCTGAGCAATATGATGAGTTCTACAAACACGTCTCGCACGACTACAGCGCGCCGCTGACCCACACGCACAACCGCGTTGAAGGTCGCAGCGAATATACACAATTACTGTATATCCCGGCACGCGCACCATTTGACATGTGGGACCGCAACAAGCGTGGTGGCATCAAGCTCTACGTCAAACGTGTCTTCATCATGGATGATGCAGAACAATTGATGCCAGTCTACCTGCGCTTCGTCAAAGGTGTCATTGATTCAAACGACCTGCCGTTGAATGTCTCACGTGAAATTTTGCAGGAAAGCCGCGACATCAAGGCCATCCGCGAAGGCTCTACCAAACGCGTGCTGGGCATGCTGGAAGATTTGGCAAATGCTGACGGTGACGACGCAAAAGAGAAGCAAGACAAGTACACCACTTTCTGGAAAGAATTTGGCCAGGTCTTGAAAGAAGGTGTCGGTGAAGACAGTGCCAACAAAGAGCGTATCGCCAAGCTATTGCGCTTTGCCTCTACCCACAATGACAGCGATGCACAAACTGTTTCACTGGCAGATTATCTGAGCCGTGCCAAAGAAGGCCAGGACAAGATTTACTATGTGACAGCCGAAAGCTATGCGACAGCAAAAAACAGCCCGCATCTGGAAATTTTCCGCAAAAAAGGTGTGGAAGTCCTGCTCCTGACCGACCGCGTCGATGAATGGATGCTTTCTTTCCTGAATGATTTTGAAGGTAAAGAACTGGCCTCCGTCGCCAAAGGTGGCCTGGACCTGGGTCAACTGGAAGATGAAGCAGAAAAGAAACAACATGAAGAAACCCAGACCGAGTTCAAGGACCTGGTCGAGAAAATGAAAACCGCCCTGGCCGACAAAGCCAAGGACGTCCGCGTGACCTTCCGTCTGACTGATTCACCAGCCTGCCTGGTGGCGGATGAACATGACTTGTCTGGCAACTTGGCGCGCATGCTGAAGGCAGCCGGTCAGAGCGCGCCTGAATCCAAACCGATACTGGAAGTCAACCCTGACCATCCTTTGGTACAGAAACTCAAGTATGAAGAAACCAAGTTCGATGACTGGTCACACATCCTGTTTGACCAAGCTTTGCTGGCCGAGGGCGGCAACCTGACTGATCCTAGCGCCTTTGTTAAACGTCTCAATGAGATGTTATTAAGCAAGTAAATTTTGCCAAATGAAAAACGGACTCAGCAGTGAGTCCGTTTTTTTATGCTTGAAGCTATTGGCGTACTGGAAAAACTTTATCACGCTGCTGCCTCTTGAACCAGTCACGCAACATTTGTTCTTCATAGCGGAAACTATGGTTGCTGCCAGCAAGATTCGAGTGCATGAGAAAATTCATGTCCCTGAGATTTTCAGTCCCGGACACAACACTTTTCCCGTCTCCGTCTTTCAAATCAAAACTGAACGTCATGCGCGGCCAGTACAAGTCCTTGATGACGCGAATCTCATTCACGGTAGTCCGAAAAAAAGGTCTGACATCACCTGCCAGATCGACATCCGTAACCGTCACGTCCCATTGATAGCCATCTGGAAGTTTTTTCGCCAGATCTGCAAAGATATTGTCAAATTCCTTGATCAAACGTCCCTGAAAATCAGACCTGAATTCATTGCCGGAGCGAATATCGGTGAATTTCTCTGGCTCTTGCCAAGTAACCTTCACTTCTCCGGCCTGTGCCTGACCAGCCATCAAGGCAGCCAGAAGCATCGTGCTCATCATCAAATTCATTTTTTCACCTCCAGATTCATTCTACTATAGCAAATATGCGCCTGATTCCAGAATAGTCCATGTAAGTAAAAACAGCCAGACATGCAGCTCGCAAGCCGTGGTGAATTTTGTCACAAAGTTTATCAGGCCAGATTGATGTTATGCAGCATTACCCACGCTTGCAATCCCACTATCCAGCCAAATATATACCGCATGATAGCCCAGCCTTCATCCACCAAGTCCAACTCTACTTTACTACAAGGTTTTCCACCTGTAGTAAATGCAGATACACATACGCTGATACTAGGCAGTTTTCCTGGTGTCGCGTCACTTGACGCGACCCAATATTATGCCCATAAGCAAAACCAGTTCTGGCGCCTGGTATCCGCGTCTCTGGGTTCAGATCTGGTCGAACTGGACTATGAACAGCGTCTGCAAGTTTTGCTGGCGCATGGTATTGGTCTATGGGACGTTTTTCATTCCTGTGCACGCACAGGTAGCCTGGATTCGGCAATAAGAAATGGCAAACTGAATGATTTCAGCATGCTGCAAGCCAGCCATCCCACGTTGCGCAAGCTGTACTTCAATGGCCAGACGGCAGGAAAATTGGCGGCTTATTTCAGCGAGCGTGGCTATGTCACGGCGATACTGCCCTCGTCCTCGCCCGCCTATGCCGTGCGCAGTTTTGAAGAAAAACTGCAAGTCTGGCGGAGCGAATTGCGCCCGGCCATTTCCCTCTGAAACATTGTTTAGACAAATCAGGCAGGCGTTTTACTTCAGCTCACTTCTTGGTACTGTAGCCAGGGAACTGCTCAGTTTTTGTGTTTCGCCGACATTAAAAACCAGATCATCCGGCACCACTGTGGCCGCTTTCAAGCCCTGCGCCTTGCTTGCCTTATAGCCAGTTGCAGCATGCACAAAAAATTCTTCCTGCGTTTTTACGATCGATTTGTTGCCCTCAGCTTGCTGTTTATTGCTGGTGGTACTTAATTTCAGAACATAGTAGTCATCTGTGGCATTCTGTAAAAAGCTGAGTTTTCCGGTACTTTCCCAACATGCCTGCATCATCCCTTCCTGCTCTTCTTCATCGTCGCTGCAAGTACCACTATTGCTTTCACCCATATCAAGATCCAGCATCTTGATGGGCTTGACCTCGCTTAATGAGATAAGGAAGGCATAATCATTAGTATAACCCTGATGCACATCGCCACCCTTGAACAATAAGCCATATTTATCCTTTCCCAGCCGCATCAGACTACCCCCTGGTGCTTCGCCGTACGCGCCGGATTCCACCACTTCCTTTTTACCTTTTTCAAATATCCATTGCTTGCCGTTGTAGGCAAATACGTAGACGGAAATCATCGCACTGGTAGCATGACTCCGCTCCACTACGCCATCGAGGATTTGCTGGCGCTGGATGGCCAACACCCCCTTGTGCTTTCCTGCTTCTGTATAAGTTGCCACCAGCAAGGCTGTCGCAAGAGTGTCGGCCTCTTTCATATTCCATTGCGCCGTGTTTTTCTCTGGCAGCAGGACGCCCTGCTGTTTGTCGTTATATGTCCCAAAAATGGCCAGCATGGCCGTGTTGGCATTGAATACATCAGGTTTGGCGGGGTCTACCGGCGCACGGCCAAACAAGACATAGGCAGTAAGGCCAAGCAAAGTCAGGAACAAGGCCAAAAAAATGGCGTTTTTTTTAAATTTCATTGCGAGTTTGGATAAGTGGAATGTCAGCAGCGCGGCATTCTACTCTCATTCACCCGCCCCATTCTTATTTGGAAGGAAAATGCTGTGCCTGGACAGCGCAATACAGGTAGCAAGACGAACATTCATCGTCACTTTCTTGCAAGATTTTCAGGCAAAATTTATTACAACTTGCATGAAAAATGTAAATTTGCTTTCCATGTACGCCATGAAGGTTAAAATAAGCATATGCTAATTAAACGTAAATCCATAGAAGCCGAAGCGAACTACCGCTCTGGCCCCAAAGCCGCGGCACTTAAAAAGCCTAACCGCAAACCCAAATTTGCTCCCGTAACCCTGTCCGAACTGGATGGTGTGCGCTTTTTGCATTTCGGTACTGAATGGGTACAGGGTGCGATGCGCCTGCGCAAACCCGATGCAATAGAACTCGAATATGCACAGCAAATGATGTCCTGGATGTTGTTCATCGATGCGCCACAACACATTGTGCAACTGGGCCTGGGTACCGGTGCGCTCAGCAAGTTTTGCTATCGTCAGTTTGCCGATGCACAAGTGACTGCGGTGGAACTGAATCCTTCGGTCATCGCCATTTGCGAAAGCATGTTCAAGCTGCCTGCCAATGACGAACGACTGCATGTGCTGGAAATGGATGCCATGGACTTTGTCCTTGATGATAATAATCACGGCCATGTCGATGCCATGCAGGTAGACTTGTATGATGCAACTGCTCGAGGACCTGTACTCGACAGCGCCGAATTTTATCAAGCCTGTGCAAACTGCCTCAAGGATGATGGCATTCTCACCGTCAATCTGTTTGGCGACCACCCCAGCTACGCACGCAACCTGAAAGCCATGCGCTTTGCCTTTGATACCGTGCTATGCCTGCCCGAAGTCCATGACGGTAATGTCGTCGCCCTGGCTTTCAAGCGAAAACCTGAACTGGATTTTCCAGCCCTGTATGAAAAGGCTGACCAGATCAAGGCAAATACCAAACTGCCCGCAAAATCCTGGGTGAATGGACTAAAAGCAGGCTCAAGTACGCCTGCGATCCGAAATAAATAATTTAAAACGGCCATACAGCATGAATAAAACCACACATCGCAGTCTGAACCTGCAACAAATTTTTACATGGCTGATGGCCGACGGCATTATCCTCAAAGAAGATGCCAAGACCCAGTTTCATGCTACCCAGGGTTTGCTCAAGAACGGCCCGGCCAGCATGCACCCGCTGACTGCAGTAGCGCAAGCCAAATTACACTCTGCCATCTCGCCGCATATCTTGCTGACACTGGACTGGCTGACAGAATGGGCCGCTGGCAAAGTCAATATACCTTTCTATCGCATCGACCCCCTGAAGATTGATTTCACCAGTGTGTCGGACGTTATGTCTTCATCCTATGCCACACGCTTCAACATTTTGCCAGTTGAATCGACCAACACCACTGTCGTGGTCGCCACCACCGAACCATTCAATACTGAATGGCAGGATGAGATCCTGAAATTCAGCCGCAAGGAAATTCGCCTGGTGCTGGCGAATCCCCTGGAAATCTCGCAGTATATCGTCCAGTTTTTCTCTTTGGCAAAATCCATCAAGGATGCGCGCAAGTCAAATAAAAACGACACCAATTTGCGCCAGAACTTTGAACAACTGATAGAAATTGGCAAGACCAATAAACAAGTTGATGCGAATGACCAGCACATTGTCAATATCGTAGACTGGCTGTGGCAATTTGCCTTCGACCAACGTGCCTCGGATATCCATCTGGAACCCAAACGCGACGTTTCTGTCATCCGCTTCCGGATTGACGGCGTCTTGCACCAGGTATATCAGGTACCTGCCACTATCATGATTGCCATGACGGCCCGTATCAAGTTGCTGGGTCGCATGGACGTGATCGAAAAACGCCGACCACAGGATGGCCGTATCAAGACCCGTACCAGCGAAGGCCAGGAAGTGGAATTACGTCTTTCCACTTTGCCCACAGTCTTCGGTGAAAAAATGGTTATGCGTATTTTTGACCCCGAAGTCGTGGTCAAGACTTTGCCTGAGCTGGGCTTTCCACTGAATGATGCCAAACGATGGGATCATCTAACCAGCAAACCGCACGGTATTATCCTGGTGACAGGACCTACCGGATCAGGTAAAACCACGACCTTGTACACCACCCTGAAAGCCCTCGCGACACCAGACGTTAATGTCTGTACCGTCGAAGACCCTATTGAAATGGTAGAAGGTTCGTTCAACCAGATGCAGGTGCAGTCCTCCATCGATCTGAGTTTTGCCGATGGAATACGCGCCCTCATGCGTCAGGATCCTGACATCATCATGGTGGGTGAGATACGCGATTTGCCGACCGCAGAAATGGCCATACAAGCCGCGCTGACGGGTCACTTAGTCTTATCGACCCTGCATACCAATGATGCGCCGTCAGCCATCATGCGTCTGCTGGAGCTGGGCGTTCCCTATTATTTACTGGAAGCAACCATCATTGGTATCCTGGCCCAGCGTCTGGTCAGAACCCTGTGCATACATTGCAAATCACCAGAAGGCGAATTGGTGGATGCGGTCTGGGAAACCCTGACTGAAGGCTGGGGCATCAGCAAACCCGAGAAAATCTATAAACCAGTCGGCTGCCCGGAATGTCGCCAGACTGGCTTCATGGGACGTACCGGTTTATATGAGTTGCTAACGGTTACCCTTCCTTTCAGCAAACTGATTACAGAAAATGCTGATATCCACGCCTTGAGGCAGCAAAGCATCAAGGATGACATGAAACCCTTGCGCATTGCTGGTGCTTATAAGATCATCGAAGGTGTTACTACGGCAGATGAGGTTTTGAAAGTGACTTCATCACTGATCTAGCACAGTCTTCAGGATAGTCAGGGATGCGTCCAACACAGGCAAGTGATACGCGACAAATCATAGGGCAGATACTGCTGCTTGCTGTCATGTATGCAGTGTTAGGACGCCTTTCTCTGCTACTGGCCATCCCTCCAGGGTACTCTATCGCGATTTATCCCCCTGCGGGAATAGCGTTGGGCATGGTGCTGACTGGCGGTTACCGCCTCTTGCCTGGTGTCGTCGCTGGTGCTTTTAGCGCCAATCTCCTCATCAACCTGAGCATTTTTGGCAGCATCAATGCCAACGCCCTGATCGCATCGACCATTGTTGCTGCTGGTGCGGCGCTACAGGCTTTTGCAGGTGCCCAGCTAATACTGAGAAAATTGCAGGACAACCTGGCACTGGGCTCTGACAAGGCGATTTTCCAGTTTTTTATCTACGGAGGCGCAATTGCCTGCCTGATCAATGCCACTATCAGCGTGGCTGGCCTGGTCGCGCTTGGCATCATTCCCAAGCAGGACTTCTTCAATAACTGGATAGGATGGTGGATAGGTGACACCTTCGGGGTACTGACTATCACCCCTATCGTCATGGTAATTTATGGCAAGCCACGCGAAATCTGGCATGCCAGACGATGGAGTGTCCTGGTACCTTTGTTGATTTGCCTGATGCTGGTGATCACAGCATTCACCTTTACCCGCTACCGCGAAGAGCAAAAGCAACAACTCGAATTTCGCCTGAAGGCAGAGCGGGTGGGCCAGAACCTGCAAAACAAGCTCGATAGCCATGCTGAGATTTTGCACAATATTGAGCGCCTGTATGCCAGTTCCATGCAAGTCAGCCGCAGCGATTTTGCCACCTTCGTCAGCCACACGCTGCAACATCAGAAAGCCATTACCTTCCTGTCCTGGGCCCCCAGGGTAGAACATCAGCAGCGTGCAAGCTTCGAAGTTTCAGTCCTGCGAGAGGGATTTGCCAATTTCCAGATACTTGAAGTCGACGAACTGCACAATCTGGCAGAGGTGCGTGCCAGGGATGACTATTTTCCCATACGGTTTATCGAGCCATTCTTTGATAATCATCAAATGTTTGGCTATGACATAGGCTCAACGACCATACGCCGGATTGCCATAGAAGATGCGCGTGACAGCGGTCACCTGACTGTGACTGACCCGCTGATTACCAACGACACAGATGGCAGGGAGCAATTGCATGTCCTGCTGTTCGCGCCTGTCTATGAAAACGGCAAGCCGCGAGAAAACATGGAGCAGAGAAAGGCTGCATTTTCTGGCGTTGCTGTCAGCATGCTCAGGATGGCCGACGTGGCCAGGGAAATTCTCTCCAATGAAGACATGCGAAGCGTGCGCATCAAGTTCTACGACCTCTCCTATCCAGGTAAAAAAGAAATATTTATTGATGAAATCAGCGGCCTGGATCAAGCCTATCTGTTTCAGACCACCATCAATTTTGGTGGCCGCCAGTATGCCCTGCAGGCCCAGCCATCTTCAGAATACTGGCGCACCAACATCGCCTGGATCACCTGGATCACCATGATAGGCGGTCTGTTATTCACAGGCTTGCTGGGTGCCTATCTGCTGGTGGCGACAGCCCATACCTTTGGCATAGAAAGCCTGGTGGCACAGCGCACCGCCCAATTGCATGATAGTGAAGAACGCTTGCGCACGGTACTCGACAATGCTGCTGAAGGCATACTCACCACCAATGAAAATGGCATTATAGAATCGGCCAATCGCTCTGCTGAAGTATTGCTGAAGTATGAGCATGGCAGCCTGTGTGGCAAAGATATGCTTAGCCTTTTTCCTGATCCAGCCTCCGGGCAATTTTTATCACGCCATTTACGCAATAACCATCGCGAAACGCAATATGAAGTAGCGAGTAAAAGTGAGCGTCAGGAGTTATTGGTAAAACAAAAAGATGAGTATGAAGTGCCAATAGAACTGGCCATCACCCGCGTGCGCATGGGTACGCAAGTTTTGTATGTCATCATCCTGCATGATTTGTCAGAGAAAAAACGGGTAGAAAAACTCAAGACCGAATTTGTCTCTGCGGTCTCGCATGAATTACGTACGCCTTTGACTTCGATACGTGGCGTGCTGGGCTTACTGGTCGGTGGCGTGGCTGGCGAAGTGCCGGAAAAAGCGCATTCCATGCTGGTCATGGCAAATGACAATGCCAAACGCCTGACGACACTGATCAATGATTTGCTGGATTTTGAAAAACTCGAATACGGCAGTATGCAATTCCATTTTGATACCCTGCCACTGTACGAGTTGATCGACAGCACCCTGCAATCAAACCAGGGATATGCGCAAAGTTTTGACATAGCACTTTGTCATGAATCACAAACCGATCAGGTCATCCACGTCAGAGTCGATGCGCAGCGCTTTGTACAAGTCCTGTCCAACTTGCTGTCAAATGCCATCAAGTTCTCACGTCCACATGGACAGGTCGATGTGCGTGTCAGTGTCATTGACGACCAAGTCAGAGTGGAAGTGCAAGACTATGGCATCGGTATCTCGGAAGAATTCAAGAGCAGCATCTTCCAGAAATTCACTCAAGAAGATGCCAAGGCCGCTCGCAAATATGCTGGTACTGGCCTTGGACTCAGCCTAAGTAAAACCATGATTGAAAAAATGGGCGGACAAATCGGTTTTATCAGCACCGAGAATCTGGGCTCATGTTTCTATATCACTCTGCCCATCGTAGCAGACCTTACCCCATCGCTGACCGAGGCGTAACGCAGCCGCATTCCCAGCTCCAGCTTGATACGCTGGTTTTGCATGCGTCTTGATTCCGACATGAAAGACAGCAATACCGGACTGACCTGCTGCGCCAGGTCGGCGCGCGGCAAACGCGGTGGTCGAGGCAAGGCAAAGGTATCGGCCACCAGATCAAAATATGCAGCCATTTTCATGTTGCTATCATCAACGGCATGATAAACCCGATTGGGCAAGGCCCTGAACAGAGCAAGCTTGATCAATTGAGCAAGGTCATCTGCATGGATGTGATTGGTGTACACATCATCAGCCTCTATGAGCGCAGGCGTACCCTTTTGGAGACGTTCGATCGGCAAACGATCAGCGGCATAAATACCTGGCACACGCAGGATGGACAGGCATGAATGACTTCGCCTGGCCCAGGAACGCAGACAGTTTTCCGCGGCCACGCGGCGCTGGGCGCGGGCATTTAGTGGCTTTACTGTTCTGGTCTCGTCAAACGATGCGCCAGCACAATCGCCATAAACGCCTGTCGTACTGATATAAACAAGACGGCTCTTGTCAGGTAAAATGGCCGTCAAATTTAGTGTGCGCTTGTCGGTTTTGCCTTCCGATGGCGGCGGTGCCAGATGAACAACACTGTCGACCAAACCTTTGAGGCGGGCCAGGGTATGTGGCTGGTCCAGGTTTCCCAATAGTGGAATGGCACCGGCAGCACGTAACTCTGCGCATCGCCCAGCCTGGCTGGTCAGTGCAAAGATGCGAAAATGCTGGCGCAACAAGGGTAGCAGGCGCATGCCTACATCGCCACAACCTATGATAAGCAAGCGTGGCTTGCCAATTTGTTTAAACTGTTTTTTCATATTCAGGATAGTATGACTTTTCAAGTAAGCGTCACTCCCAGTGGCCGTCAATTTAGCTGTGAAGAAGATGAAACCGTATTGTCGGCAGCTCTGCGCGCAGGCGTCATCTTGCCATATGGTTGCAAAAATGGTGCATGTGGTTCTTGCAAAGGCAAGATAGCAAGTGGAACTGTGCAACATGGTCCGCACCAGCAACGCGCCCTGACTGAGTTGGAAGAAACTCAGGGCATGTCCCTGTTTTGCTGTGCCAAACCACAATCAGACCTGACCATAGAAGCCCGCGAAATCGTCGCAGATGGCGATTACCCGGTCAAGAAAATGCCTAGCCGCATTGCAAAACTGGAAAAACTGTCGCACGATGTTATGCTCATCGCCCTGCAATTGCCTGCCAATGAACGCCTGCAATACCGCGCTGGCCAATATATAGAATTCCTTCTCAGGGACGGCAAGCGCCGCAGCTATAGCATGGCAAATGCCCCCCATCTGGATGAACACATTACTTTACATGTTCGCCATATGGCGGGTGGCCTGTTCACCGACCAGGTGTTTTCCACTTTGAAGGAACGTGACATCCTGCGCTTTGAAGGTCCGCAAGGCACTTTCTTCCTACGTGAAGATAGTGAGAAGCCCATCATCCTGTTGGCTTCCGGCACTGGCTTTGCCCCTATCAAGGCGCTGGTTGAGCATTTGATCCATTTAGAATCCAAGCGCCCCGTCAGCCTGTACTGGGGTGGCCGCCGCCCTGCTGACTTGTATATGCATGCTTTGTGCAAGGAATGGGAGAAGCAGATACCGGGCTTTAACTATATTCCTGTGGTGTCTGATGCATTGCCTGAAGATGAATGGAATGGCCGTAGCGGTTTTGTGCATCAAGCAGTGATAGCTGATCATTCAGATTTGTCTGGCTATCAAGTCTATGCCTGCGGCGCCCCTATCGTTGTAGATTCGGCCAAGCGTGATTTTACGGGACAGTGTCTGTTACCAGCAGACGAATTTTATGCAGATTCGTTTACCTCGGCAGCGGACCTTGCTATCACTTAAAACCAAGGAAGTATTTGCAATCTTCTCTTTCACGGTAAAACCTCATCTGCCTAGTAACCGCCGTGCCCATCAAGCCTCTGTACCCTTAAAGTCGTCATACCCACGCAAGTGGGTATCCATGCAGAGCTTGATAGGCCACATTCACAAAGTACAAAGCATGAGGTTGATCAGCGAATTTCGATTGAAAGTCGCGGGAATGACGAAGTGGAGAGTGTCGCTGTGAACGAGGGACTCGTTGGGTGATGCGTCAGCGTGTGGATAAGCGCAGACTTCAGGCAATCATATCCTCCGATCAATATCTAGGAAACCTCTGATTAAGTCCGGTTCGCCATTCGTAAGTCATTGATTTTTCAAGAATTAATTTTACGATTTTAGACTTGATCAGAGGTGGCCTAGATGAAAAACATGGGAACCATGAGGCAAGCATAAACCATCAAAGGTGTCATGCAAAAGCGAAAAGCGAGAACGTCATACAACTGGGATATAGATGACGCGCCAGCTTCGCGACTTTTCTTGTATGCACTATAAAACGACCAAAAAGCCAGCACACAAATGGCAAGCATCGGCACACCAAAGAAGTAAGACTTCATCTGCAAGGTAACCAAATTTTTGATGCCAATAACCAATAAAACGGCTAAACCAAACCAGCCGAACATGCTCGCAATAACTATTAAAAATCCCTTCATGAATTCTTACTCCGCATTAATATCATGATGTGTTCATTCCACCTCATTTTACCCTTTGCTCATCCTGTATAACGTGTCAGCTGACAAGATCGAGGTAGTCCGGCCCAATCTCTGCATACTTTAAGGCCCAGGGTTGTTTTTCTCCCTGCTACAATTCTTGTCTAATGGGTATTCAAGTCTATCTAGGTACTTGTCTAGACTTTTCCCAATTTGTAGCAATTTAAAGTCCTCGTACTTTTTTCCAACCAGCTGAATGCCGATGGGCAACTGTTGGCCACTTAATCCTAACGGCATCGCCAAAACGGGGTTTTCCGTTAGTGTAAAAGGTGTCGTATAAGCCTGTGTTGCCATGTAATAGTGAATATCTAGTCCATTTACTTTTATAGGCTTGTTATAGATGCTGAAATTTCCATAGGATTTGCTTGGAGCATGATGATCAAAGGCGGTCCCTGCACTCACCGGACAAATGAAAACATCATAGGTACTCAAGAAATTTTCCATCATGTTGATCAGCTTATCCTGGATACTAATGGCCACCATGTATTTTTCAACTGAAGTTGGCTGAACAATATTTTGGTGCATGGGAACATTCTTGAGTACACCTTTTGTGAATGGCAAACCCAGCCACTTGATAAAATTTGACTTGTTATATCCACCTTGCATGCCGACAAAACTGCCCCATGTTTTCCATGCCAAATAGAAATCTATTTCAGGGCATGCTTTTACAACGGTGGCTCCAGCCTTCTGCAGTTTAGAAACATATTCCTGTATTTTCAGTTTGATCTCATGATCAACACCCACGCCACCAAATTCATCAGTCCAGGCAATTCTTAAATTTTCTATATCAGTGTTAACTGTGCTCTTGCTTAATGGGGTGAGCCTTCTATCCTCAGATGTCGTCTGAGCAATAATGTTCATTGCCAACTCAAGGTCATCAATATTTCTTGCAAGTGGGCCAGCAACTGCAAGGGATTTTAATCCATCTACTTTTTCTTCAGGATCCATTTGTATTCCCTTGAGAGAAACCGTTCCAAAAGATGGCTTGAACCCGTATACGCCGCAGTACGATGCTGGAAGTCGAATTGAACCTGCCAAATCGTTACCAAAACTCAAAGGTGTCATCCCAGTAGCTAACGCAGTTGCACAGCCTCCGCTACTTCCTCCGCTGGTTTTGGTGGTATCCCATGGGTTATTTGTTTTTCCGAAAATAGGATTATCAGATTGCATATCCATTGCCAGAACCGACAGGTTCGTCTTACCGATAATGATTGCACCTGATGCTTTCAGCAATTTGACAATTTCCGCGTCATGATCAGGTACGTTATCCTGGAGCAGTCGATGTCCGGCAGTTGTCCGCAGTCCTTTTGTCTGATAATTGTCTTTGATTGTGATCGGAACGCCATGAAGTTGCCCCCAGATTTCACCTTTTGATATTGCAATATCAGCTTCTTTGGCTCTTTTTAATGCTTCCGTTTTATTGCGCGTCACCACAGCATTGTAGGTGTGATCGTACTTCTCAATATGCTCAAAAAAAGCATTGACTACCTCATAAGAACTCAGTTTTCCTGATCTTATATTTTCGGCTAGTTCACTTGCCGATGAAAACAAAATACTGTTCTGCCTCATTGTCTTTCCAAATATCAAAGTGATTAGAATAGTTAAAAGAAGGATCAAATAATTGATGAACGCTATCTTCAATCACTTGAAATACATTTACAATGAACATACCTACATGTCTATTATTCAAATTTGAATAGATCTATTTTTTACTCTCTTTTTAGGCGAATGGCTGGGATCGCTTGGATATGACGATTCTCTTATGACTAATCTGAGCCTCAGCCAGTATTGACATTGACGAACCAATTGAAACAAGTCGCTTAATGGATAAACCGCAAAATTATTTTGACGCAGTGCGCAAAAAGTCCTACTATCCGTTTTATGAAAATTTTTACTGACATGTCCTCACCAAATATTGCACGACGTCGCGACTCGCTTAGCGAGCCTGGGCCGATGTAGGAGTGAGCGTGCGCGTAAAAAGCTGCACCACGAATATCCAGCCACAGGTTTATCCCTGTGGCTTTTTTTTACCTTGAATTTTTATCTTCCCCACCCACTGTAACGACCTTAGGAGTCTTGAAATGGAATTCAGTCAGTACAACGTAAATTCCCTGATGTACATCACCCCACGCCCCGAACTCGTGTTCGTTGAAGGCAAGGGCATGTACTTGACTGATCACAAGGGCAAGCGATATCTGGATTATCTGCAAGGCTGGGCTGTCAATTGCCTGGGCCATTGCCCTGACGTGATTCATGATGCACTCGTCACGCAATCTAAAAAATTGCTGAACCCATCCCCGGCTTTCTACAACGCCCCCATGGTGGAGTTTGCTGATCTGCTGACCAAAAACTCTTGCTTTGACCGCGTATTTTTCACCAACAGTGGTGCTGAAGCCAATGAAGGCGCAGTCAAATTGGCGCGCAAATGGGGCCAGTTGAACAAGAACGGTGCCTTTGAAATCATTACCTTTGACCATGGCTTTCATGGCCGCACCCTGGCGATGATGTCAGCATCCGGCAAACCCGGCTGGGACACGATTTTTGCCCCGCAAGTCAGTGGCTTCCCCAAGGCAGACTTGAACGATATCGCGTCAGTAGAAAAACTGATCACCGACAAAACCGTCGGCGTCATGCTGGAGCCTGTGCAAGGCGAAGGCGGCGTGATTCCTGCCAGCCCTGAGTTCATGCAAGCCCTGCGTGAGTTGACGAAGAAGCATGGACTGTTGCTCATCGTCGATGAAGTCCAGACTGGCATGGGGCGTACCGGTGAATTGTTTGGCTATCAATTGTCAAACATAGAACCCGACATCATGACGCTGGCCAAAGGCATAGGCGGTGGCGTACCTCTGGGTGCCCTGCTGTGCCGTGAAGAAGTGGCCTGCTTTGTCCCTGGCGACCAGGGCGGCACTTACAACGGTGCTCCTTTGATGGCGGCTGTCGGCATTGCCGTATTCAAGGAACTGACCAAGCCAGGCTTCCTGGCATCAGTTCAGGAAAAAGCGGAATACCTGAGTCAGCAACTGGAAAAACTGTCTGAAGAATTCGGCATGCAAGGCGAACGTGGTTTTGGTTTGCTGCGCGCACTGAAGCTGGGCGAGAACATTGGTGGCAAACTGGTGGAAGTTGCACGCGATATGGAACCAGTTGGTTTGCTCATCAACTCACCTCGCCCTGACTTGCTACGCTTCATGCCTGCATTGAACGTGACAAAGGACGAGATTGATCAGTTGATCAGCATGCTGCGTATCGTGATCGCAGAAGTAAAGAAATCAGACGCCAGTAAATAACCTCTCCTGCAAGAAGGCCACGAAAGTGGCCGTCTTCAATGCCAGCCAGTCACGCGCTGGGTAAACTGCATACACAGGTGAACCGCTGGGCAATTGATAATTGTCCAGCACAGACACCAATTCCCCACTCTTCAGCTGCTTGCTGACGATCAGCCTGTCGATCAACAAGATTCCTGCGCCCGAACAGGCGGCTACCACCAGAGCCAGTCCATTATTTGATTGAAAGTGGCTGCTCACTCTGACTTTTTTCATTTCTCCATCTTGCAACAAAGTCCATTCATCATTGGCCCTGCCAGCTGCGTTGATATACAACAGGCAGGCATGCCGCTCCAGATCTTCTGCCATAACAGGATGACCTGCATTTTCTAGATAGGCAGGCGCAGCGCAGAGTATACGCTGACTGTCCACCAGCTTACGTGCAATCAGGTTGGAGTCATCCAGATGAGCCACCCGGATGGCGACGTCGATTTGCCCGGCGATCAGATCCACCAGCTTGTCTTCTACTTGCAGGGCAAAATCAATTTGCGGATAACGCCTGCAAAATTCAGTCATGACCGGCACCAGTCTTGCGACTGCAGGCATGGGGCAGGTAACACGCAAGCGCCCTTTGACTTCTTGCTGATGCTGGCCTGCCATTTGTTCTATGTTGGCCAGCGCGGTATCGATGCGCTGGGCTTCATGCAAGACTTGTTCACCGATCTCAGTCAGCGTCAGCTTGCGGGTGGAGCGCTGTATCAGGCGCGCACCCAGATCCTGCTCCAGTTTCGCCAGTTGTCGTGACAGCAAGGACTTGCCGCAACCAAGCTGGGCTGCAGCCTTGCTGATGCTGCCAGCGCGGATGATGGTGGCAAATGCGGCTAGGTGTTGTGGATTCAGCATAGAGTAACTCTTTTATTGTCCTGTTTTCGACAACAATATTATGCAATATCTCAGCCTTATCAGGCAACAATAAGCGTCCTATACTGCTCTCCATGGTCAGCGCTTTGCTGTCTTACCACTCGACAAGGAAAAACATGAACGCCATCAATTCTCAATTCAAACTTGCAGCTCGTCCACAAGGCAGCGTTAAAGCTAGCGACTTCAACCATGTGACGGAACCATTGCGTGTTCTGCAAGCGGGTGAAGTACTGATCAAAAACCTGTATATCTCGCTAGACCCGGCCATGCGCGGCTGGATGAATGAAAGTAAAAATTCTTATATGCCACCAGTTGCTATTGGTGAAGTCATGCGCGCCCTGGCTGTTGGCCAGGTAGTTGAATCAAACAATCCTAAATTCGCTGTCGGTGAGCATGTCAGCGGCATATTGGGCATGCAGGAATACGCCTATTCCGACGGTAATGGCATCCATAAGGTTGATCCTAAACTTGCGCCGCTGCCACTGTATCTGAGTACCCTGGGCATGCCAGGCATGACCGCCTACTTTGGCTTGCTGGAAGTCGGCCAACCCAAGGAAGGTGATACTGTTGTGATATCCGGTGCAGCAGGTGCGGTTGGCACCATCGTCGGCCAGATCGCCAAGATCAAGGGTGCGCGTGTCGTCGGTATCGCCGGCGGTGCAGATAAAGTCCGTTACCTGGTAGAAGAACTGGGTTTTGATGCCGCCATCGACTACAAGAGTGAAGATGTCAGCGCTGCCCTGAAGCAGCATTGCCCTAAAGGTATTGATGTGTATTTCGATAATGTCGGTGGCGACATTCTGGATGCGGCCCTGGCGCAACTGGCCTTTGGTGCCCGCGTCGTCATCTGCGGTGCGATATCCCAGTACAACAATACAACGGCGATCAAGGGACCTTCCAATTACCTGAACCTGATGGTGAAACGTGCAACGATGAAGGGCATCATGGTGTCTGACTTTTATCCACGCGCCATGGAAGCCGCTATGGTCATGGGTGGCTGGATCATGTCTGGCAAACTGAAAAGCCGTGAAGATATCGTTGATGGATTGGAAAATTTCCCTGCGACTTTCCAGAAACTGTTTACTGGCGAAAACAATGGCAAGCTGATCCTGAAAGTCACACAGGCATAAGCTGCACTAGATCTAGCCACCAGGCTGCTGGTGGCTACTTTACGACTCAGGGCTTCAATACGAAATGCAGGACAGAACGTGCTGGCAAGGTATAGCTGAATTTATTTTTTGAAATATTACTAAGACCACTTCTGACGGTAATGGCATTGCTGCTACCACTGACACCCCAGACTTGGGCATACTTCATGTTCACTGGATGGCTAAGCTGAAAGCTGCTGGACACATTGCTGGCCTGTCGATTAATGGCAATAACATGGATGACATTGGGGTCATTGACATCGACCGCTGCATACACAGCAGCGCTTGTGTTATTGCTGGAAACAGCCTTGACTGAAGTGGCAGGAAATACAGATTTATTGCCGTCGTAGTTTCTATAGATTTTAAATCCGGCAGCGATGAACTGCTCTGCATCACCAAAATAAGTCGCCAGATAAACACCCTGTTTACCAAATGCACCCAAGGCATCAGCCTGGGCGATTGCACCAGTGATATCGCCCTTGCCGCCAAAATCATATTCAGTCACCGCCAACTTGGTGCCGGGATAAAAATCATTGATGGAGCGTTGCAACTTGGGCAGCATTTGCAAGGCACGGCCATCTGTAAAACCGTTGCCGGTCTGGGTGATCCAGCTTGGCTCTACATAACTGGCATCCCACAGACTACGGGCAGCCTGTACCCGGTCAGTCGCATTGTAGGCAGCTTGCGGATAGTAATGAAAAGAAAACACATCCAGCAAACGGCGACCAGAACTTTGCGACGCCTGATTCATTTTCGCCAGATAGGCATTTGCCATGCCCATGCCGTTATAGCGATAACGGTCACCAGTATTATTGCTGTAATAAGGCTCGACATTGTATTGCGCCCAGTCTGTCGGTTGATGCGAGGCGGATCCATCCCACACTGCCCACAGGCTGAACAACCCCAGATAACCGCTCATGGCCGGGCCAAAAGTCTCAGCACTGGCATCCATGCGCTTGATGGTCTTCGCCAAACTGATATTCTTTTGCAATACATCAGTCACGGTCGTCACAACAGGATACAGATTGGCATGTGTGCCACTTTCACCGCTGGGCGTCGTCCAATGATGCCAGAGATCAGGCTCATTATCGATTTCATAGCCTTTCACGCCTTGCGCAGAAGAAGCCACTCCATACTTTTGCACCATGAAATTGATCTCTTCGTCTATATAGACCACACCATCATTCAGGCCAGGAGCCAGGCTCAAACCACCAGCCGACGCGGGTTTGTCATTAACGATATTCACCCAGCGCGCGGCATCAACATTGGATGGCCCAGCCGTACTCTGCCACAGCTGATAACCCATACAGCCTGAGGGAGGATAAAGATTGACGATATCTTTGGGTAATTTGCCAGCCGCTGGCAATTGCAACAGAGAATACGTACCCAACACCAGCGACTGATCCTGGAAACTCTGCAATGCGGCACCGGGTGCGTAATACGCCAGGCCATTGTTAGAATTGGGATTACCCGCCCCGGCAGTGGCACTGACACCCGCATTGGAGGAATGACACCAGTCATTACCTGAATTACTGACACCATTTTCCCAGTTATAACTGGTCATGTTGTTGCCACCCAGGCGACGTGAGCGCAAGTTCAGACTTTGCAAACTGGCTTGCCCACCCTGATTTTCCCAGCCGGCACGGTTAGTACCATCGGCGTAGGCGTTATAGCCATAAATCAGCGGACTGATGGTTTTGCGCTCAGCCTGGGTATCGATGGAAAACGTGACATTCTGCGCTGAGGATGTCGAAATTTCCGCAGAAATACCCAAAATTAAAAGAACTTTGCACAAGCTGACTTGTCTCATGATGCACTCCTGGTCTGCTCGAAAGTCATTAATTTCCATGCGGAAATACAGCACTCAGGTTACGTCATATTTTTTAACAATTCAAGATACATGCTATTACCAAATGTAAGCTTAAAGCCGCATATAAACGTATTCCCCTCACATCATAAAAAAGCCACTTACAGATTGTTGCAAATCCATGTATAAAGCTTTGTTTTCAGGCAATACCAGACTGACATTATTATCATATTGATGAGCAGAATGGCAATGCAGAATTTGTTTATTTTTTAACCAGCTTCACCATAAAAACATCCACCTCCTATTTCGAGACCACAAATGAGACTGTCCAAACTCACCCTCGCACTCAGCCTGACCAGCCTGATGACTTCAGCATTTGCCGCACCTGCTTATTATCGCTTTCCCAGCATACGTGGCGATGCAGTGGTGTTTACCGCAGAGGGTGATTTATGGAAAGTAGCCAGCAATGGCGGCCAGGCGCAAAGACTGACCAGCCATCCGGCATCGGAAGTGCTGCCCGCCATCTCGCAAGACGGTAAATGGCTAGCGTTTTCTGCCACCTACGAAGGTGCTGCAGAGGCCTATGTCATGCCCATGACAGGGGGTGTACCCAAGCGCATCAGTTTCGAGAATGACCAGGTAAGCGTGCTGGGCTGGACCGCCAGTGGCGAAGTGCTGGTCAGCACATTGAATAGCACTGGCCCGGCCTCCCATCGCATCGTGGCAGCGATCAATCCGCAAACCCTGATACGCAGGGTGTTCCCGGTGGCCGATGCGAATGAAGCCGTGCTGGATGACAGTGGCAAATACCTGTACTTCACCCGCTTTGGCCTGCACATGACGAATGACAATGCCAAGCAATATCGCGGTGGTGCTACCGCACAAGTCTGGCGCTATGATGTGCAAGGCAAAACTGAAGCTGTGCAGTTATTTGCCGACGACAAAAGCAATCACCGTCGCCCCATGCTGTGGAAGGGCAAACTCTATTTCATCAGTGACCGCAATGGTGCCTACAATATCTGGAGTGCCAATCCAGACGGCACAGATACCCGCGCCCTCACTCAGCACAAGGAGTGGGAAGTGCGCAACCCCAGCCTTGGCGATGGCAAGATCGCCTATCAGCTCGGCGCAGACTTGCATGTGCTTGATATCAGCAGTGCCAAAGACCAGACTCTGAATATAGACCTGGTATCCGATTTTGATCAGCAGCGCAAACGCCTCATCAAATCCCCGCTGGATTATCTGAGCAATGTAGCAATCGCCGGTAAGGAAGAACGCTTGTTATTCACTGCACGCGGCCGCTTGACGATTGCAGGCACTGGTCCGCAAAGACGCATAGACTTGCCGGTACCTGAAAACGCTCGCGCCCGTGAAGCGGTGTTTTCACCCGATGGTAAATCCGTGTATGCAATAGTTGATACCACAGGCGAAAATGAAATCTGGAGATTTCCGGCAGATGGTCTGGCTAAACCAGAGGTCTTGAGTAGTAATGGTGATGTACACCGCTACCGGGTCATCCCCTCCCCTGATGGCAAGTGGCTGGCACATACCGACAAACGCGGCAGGCTGTGGCTGCTGGATCTGGCGACCAAATCCAACCAGGTCATTGATGATGCAGGCAAACTGGGCGCTGAAAGACAGGAAGAAGTTATCTGGTCACCCGACAGCAAGGCCATCGCCATCATCAGGGCAAACAATAAACTGCAAAGACCGCAAATAGGCCTGTACTCACTCGACAGCAAACAATTGCAGTTTGTCACCAGCGACAAATACAACTCACATACACCAGTATTCTCGTCTGACGGACGCTGGTTGTATTTCTACTCTGAACGCAATTTCCAGGTCAGCAACCGCGCGCCCTGGGGTGACCGCAATATGGGACCGCATTTCGAGAAACGCACGGGCTTGTATGCACTGGCATTGCAGAGCGGTAACCGCTTCCCCTTCAAGGCCGACGACGAGTTGAGCAAAGCAGCGGCAAGTGACAAGACAGTAGAAAAATCTGCAGATAAGTTGGCAGATAAGTCGGCTGACAAAGCGACAGACAATACAGCAGACAAGGCCGAAGAAAGCAAAAAATCGTCCAAGCCAGCGCTGCCTGTCATACAGTATGCCGGTCTGGCTGACAGGCTCTACCAGGTGCCACTGGCCTACGGCAATTACCGTAGCCTGGCGATAGATGAAAAACGCATCTACTTCACTGAACAAGAGGGTACAGATGGTAAATCCACCTTGAAGACGCTGGCGATCAGCAAGACATCACCGCAGCCGGAAACCTTTGCCAGCAATATACGCCAGTTCGACTTGTCTGCAGATATGAAACATGTGTTTTACCAAACACATAATCTGACTGGGCCAGGCGACTTCTACATCGTCGATGCCGGGGCCAAACAACCAGGCGACATCAGCAAGGCCAAGGTGAATATCAGTGACTGGAGTTTTTTCCTCAGCCCCAAACAGGAATGGCAGCAAATGTATGCCGATGCCTGGCGCATGCACAGGGATTATTTGTTTGATGACAAAATGCGCGGCGTAGACTGGAACAAGGTACGTAATAAATATGCCCCGCTGGTTGAGCGCATTACTGACAGGACAGAATTGAATGACGTACTGGGCTTGATGGCCAGTGAGGTCAGCACCCTGCATTCGCAAACCCGCCCTGGAGACATCCGCCGTGCTCCGCCAGAAGGCCAGGCTGCTTCACTGGGAGCGGTATTGAGCCGCACAACGGCTGGCTATCGTATTGACCATATTTATCGGACAGAAGCAGAACTGCCTTCGGAACGCACGCCATTGTCGCAACCTGATCTGAACATCAAAGAAGGCGATATCATCACAGCCATCAATGGCCACCCTGTACTGGAGGCGCGCGACATATCCGATCTGTTGACCAATCAGGCCGACAAGCAGGTATTGATGCATGTCAAACGTGGTGAGCAGCCTGCCCGCGCCGTCATCGTCACCCCTGTCAGCATGATGAAGCATGCCAATCTGCGCTATGGCGACTGGGAGCAAAGCCGCAGCGAACAAGTCAACAAGGTTTCGCAAGGCCGCATCGGTTATCTGCACTTGCGTGCCATGGGTGCGCAGGACATCAATAGTTTTGCACGGGAGTTCTACAGCAATATAGAACGTGATGGCCTGATCATTGATGTACGCCGCAATCGTGGCGGCAACATCGATAGCTGGATCATAGAAAAACTCTTGCGCAAAGCCTGGGCTTTCTGGGCGACACCGACTTCTGCACCGTACACCAATATGCAGCAGACCTTCCGCGGCCACCTGGTGGTACTGGTCGATGAATTGACTTATTCCGACGGCGAAACTTTTGCTGCAGGTGTCAAGGCGCTGAAGCTGGGGCCGCTGGTCGGCAAGCGTACTGCGGGTGCCGGTGTCTGGCTGTCTGACGGTAACTCTTTGTCCGACAATGGTATGGTCAGAGCCGCAGAAAATGCCCAGTTTGGCATGGATGGTCGCTGGCTGGTCGAAGGCGTGGGTGTATCACCCGATGTTGAAGTCGACAATCTGCCGCACGCCACCTTCAATGGCAAAGACCAGCAACTGGAAGCAGCCATACAATTGCTGGAGAAAAAGCTCAAAGAGCAACCAGTTAAACCCATGGTGCCGCAAGTAATTCCACCATTGAAATAATTTGTTTTCAGGTTCCAGAAAATCCCCATAGCCAAACACTATGGGGATTTTTTTGCCATAGAGCATAATGATGCAATCCGTGATCCAGCGCACAGAGTGCAGGCAAATATCAGCACATACTGGCCGGACAGTCTGGCGTACAGAAAGCAGGTCCACATGATTATCGCTCCTATCAGCGCTGTTGCAACACCCGTTACAACAACATCAGTGCAAAGTACGCTGGCAGTTAATCACGTCAGCAATGATGCAGTCTTACCCATCAGCAGCAACAAACTAAGTGAACTGGAAGAGATTCGTGGCACCAGCGTGCTTGTCGATGTTTCTACACTAGGCCAGTTACTGGATAGCACGGCGCGACTACAAAGCAGACAAGCCGCCCAGACTGCATCTGCAGCTCAGACAACAAACGCTACAAACATCACAGCTAAAGCAGATGTCAGCCAAACCACTGCTGACATTGAGCAAATCACCGCCATTGCCACGCTATTTGTTGATACTTTTAACCAGCTACAGGCAAGCAATTCCAATCTCACCGAGAACCCGCTCATCCCCACCAGCAATGACAGCCTGCTACAGGCGCTCAATGCCGCCAGACCAAATGCAGCGGAAGCTAGCCTGTTCGCGCAATTATCAAAAATAGGGATTAATTTACAGAGAGCGCCCACACCGGGAAGTGACAGTTCATTGACGCTGGACGTCATTGAATTTCAAAGCGCACTTGCACAAAATCCTGGCGAAACCCTGACTTTGCTGACGCAAGCGTTACAGGCTTTGGGTAATGCTGAAAACGATGTTCTTGCACAAAATCAAGACTTGGCTTCAGGCAATATTGCAGCCAGTTTAAGCGCGGATCAGGCAACGGATACTATCGCACCTGCTTCAGTCAACTCGAATGTTACACGCACCTCGGAGACTACAACTTCTGAAAACCCCGCAAGTGTCAACAATAATTCTGTACTGCCAGTAGAAGTAGATGACCAAGTGCCTGCCGATGCTGATGTACAGCTCCAGCAAATGCTGACAAATGAAGCTTTGCAATCAGCGATCAGCAGCACTGCTAATATCACCAATAACGCTATCCAGGCGGCTAAGGCAAGTCCTGCAGTCCAAACAGAAACGGCCACAAGCACTCAGGCTGGAGCTACCAATAGCGCTACAGCAAATGATGAGCCTGCAGCTACGGTCACAGCGACAAATACGCAGGTCAATACATCAGAGAGCCTCCTCAATGCTGATACAACGCTGGCCGACAATTTGCTCAATAATATTAGCACACCAGCATCCCTGCTCAATACCCAGGCTACAATCGCAGGTGAACCCAATACCGCAAGCAGTGTGCAGGAAAATGTGTTCGCGCAAAACCAGACTAATCCGACTTTGAATGCCAATGTTGTAGCGGGCAGCTCCTTACCTGCCAATGAGTCAGATACAACTACGCAAGCGCAGATCGCAAATTCAGCTAATCAATTGACGCCGTCGAATGCACAACTGAGTACAGCAGCTACACTAAATCAGAGCAGCACCGCCAACACAAATCGCAGCACTGCTTCAGAGGCAGCATTGACCAAAGCCCAGGCCGCACTCAATAACAGCAATAAGCCCACAGAAGCAACAAATACACAAAATCAACCTGCGCCTTCTGCAATTGCCATCAACACCAACGGTATTCTCATCAACAATCCTCTTGCGACTACAGGCTCACCGGAGGCGACTCAAAGGGCAACGACAAATAATCCGGTGGCGCAACCCAGGCCTGTTGTCCTGGAAAACGAAGTCAGGGTCAACAATGCACCTGTCCTGGCGACAAATGCGCAGGCAAATGTCAATCCCCTGATATCTGCCGCCGTGGCTGCCTATCGCCTACGTGATGGCCTGCCACAAACACCCGCGGAAAAACCACGGCAAGCACAGGCTGATGCTGTAACAGCGCCAGAAGCTGTTGCAGCAGTAGAGCCGGTAGAACTGGATTTACATGACCAAACAAATCACCGCCAGCATGATGCAGAAGCTGACTTGGCATATCGCCAAGCAAAAGGCCTGGGGCAAGCTGGCAAAAATACAAGCGCTACAGACAATGTTGACGCCAAGGTCTGATTCGGTCGCCCTTTAAACGTATTCGACAATCATAACTATGCTCAAAATCCTTTACACGTGCATCAACATGCACATATAATTCATTCATGTCCTCAACATTCTCGATACGCCAGCAGGCAGCGCAACAATTCGCTGAACTGATAGACACGGCTTTTTTCAATGCCTTGTGCGAACCTGTACGCATACAAATCCTGTCCAAACTCATTGAACTGGGGCCCGCCGATATCAGTACACTGGCAGAACATTTCAGCCAGGACCGCTCGGTAATTTCCCGCCACCTCTCCTTACTGGAAGAGAGTGGCATAGTAAGTAGCACGCGGGAAGGCAGGCATCGCTATTACGAAGTGAATGGAAAAAGCATATTGACGATGCTGGACAACCTGAGCCAGCAAGTCAGACGTGTCGTCAATTGTTGCGCCTGTTAGGTAGCCACGCCTGAATTATTGGAGTAATTTTTTTTAGCCAATTATGTGCATTAATGTGCACATATGCATTAATTAATTATCAAAGGAACTTACATGGAACTGGAAAATCACCCGAGAGTCAATTCAATAGAGATGCGATCAAGTGGTGGCATACTGCGCTATCTGGCCTTCCCAGCAATTGTCATCTTCGTCCTGGCTACCTCATACTTCAGTTATGCACCTGGCAAGGAACAATTACTCACACCTCTGATTTTCTTCGCTGTCTTCGGCATCGCATTTGCATTGGAACGCGCCTACCCTTTCATGCCAGCCTGGAATGGCAATTGGCGGGCAAACCGCCAGGACGGCATTTTCTTTTTGATTGCACAACCTGTATTGGCTATTGCCGAGGCGCTGGCGCTGTCGTTGGGTGTGAGCCTTGCTACGCATTTGAGTTCGTCGTTCGCGCATACTCTCTGGCCTACAAGCGCTCACATCGCATTACAAGTGATACTGGCCTTGCTGGTGCATGATTTTTTTCCATACTGGTATCACCGCCTAAGCCATCAAAGCAGTGGGTGGCTATGGCACATACACGCCATCCATCATGCGCCTACCAGAATGTACTCGCTCAATTTTGTTCGTTTTCATCCCATCAACAGCTTTGTCAGCAGTTTTTTGATGTTGCTACCGCTGGTCGCACTTGGCGTGCCTGGGCCTGTGATATTCATGGTAGCGATAATAGGCAAAACCCACTCCATGTTATCCCACACCAATTTCGATTTCCGGCTGGGGCCTTTGAATTGGGTATTCAGCATGGCAGAATTACATCGCTGGCATCATGCCCGTGATATGCGTCAGGCCAACGCCAACTATGCAGCTACCATGATTTTCTGGGATATTTTGTTTGGCACCCGCCATTTGCCGCAAGAGGATATACGCGAGACAGAACTGGGCATCGCCAACCCAGCATCGGTGCCGAAAAACTTGTGGGGACAACTGTGCTTGCGCCGCCCACTTTCATAGAGATAAAAAAATACCTCCTGAATAAACAGGAGGTATTTTTCATTCCATATACAAGCTAGTTCCTGAGTTGCAGATTCTTTTGGCAGATCAGAACTGGTCTTCAGGCAAGGCCATGACACCAGCACTGCCTTCAACGATGGCAGAACGCAAGCCTTGCGCAGCTGAAAGGATATGGTCAGCAAAGTAACGTGCAGTCGCTATCTTGGCTTTCAGGAAGGCGGCATCACCCTCGCCTGCATCCAGTTTTTGCTGAGCAATGATGGCAGCACGTGCCATTTGCCAGCCACCGAAAACGATACCTGCCAGTTTCAAATACAAAACGCTACCTGCAAACACGCCTTTGATGTCTTGTTTGAAGTTGGTGACAACATAATCAACCACGTCTTCCAGCGCGGCAGTGCCTGCGGCCAGTTGGCGCTGTATCGCCAGCATGTCGACAGAACCGATCGCTAACAATTGTGCTTCTGTCGCGCGCATGTCAGCGATGAAGGCATTGGCGGTGGCACCACCATCGCGTGAGGTTTTGCGGCCGACCAGGTCATTCGCCTGGATAGCTGTCGTGCCTTCGTAGATCGTCAGAATCTTGGCATCGCGGTAGTGTTGCGCAGCACCGGTTTCCTCGATGAAGCCCATGCCGCCATGCACTTGCACGCCAGTAGAGGTGACATCCAGCGACATTTCTGTCGACCAGCCTTTGACGATAGGCACCAGGTATTCATATTTGGCCTGGCTGGCCTTGCGCACTGCGGCATCTGCATGATGATGTGCAAAGTCGCTAATACCAGCGGCCACATAGGCCAGTGCTCGGGCACCTTCAGTCTGTGCACGCATAGACATCAGCATACGGCGCACATCAGGGTGGTTGATGATGGCAACCGGGCCAGCGGAGCCTGCCAGGTCACGCGATTGCACACGGTCTTTGGCGTATTGCACTGCCTTTTGGTAAGCGCGTTCTGCCACGCCTATGCCTTGCAGGCCTACGCCAAAGCGGGCTGCATTCATCATGATGAACATGTATTCGAGGCCACGGTTTTCTTCACCAACCAGTGTGCCTATCGCGCCACCATTGTCGCCGAATTGCAATACCGCAGTCGGACTGGCCTTGATGCCGAGCTTGTGTTCTATCGATACGCAATGCGCATCATTACGTGCACCCAGGCTGCCATCAGCATTCACCAGGAATTTAGGGACGATGAACAGGGAAATACCTTTGACGCCCTCTGGTGCATCCGGCGTGCGTGCCAGCACCAGGTGGACGATATTTTCCGCCATATCGTGTTCACCATAGGTGATGAAAATCTTGGTGCCGAATACTTTATACGTGCCATCGCCCTGCGGCACGGCACGGGTGCGTACCATTGCCAGATCGGAACCAGCTTGCGGTTCGGTCAAGTTCATGGTGCCTGTCCATTTACCAGAAATCAGGTTTTCCAGGTAAATAGCTTTTTGCTCGTCGCTACCTGCCGTCAGCAAGGCTTCAATCGCGCCATCAGTCAGCAGCGGGCAAAGGGCAAACGAGATGCTGGCCGCATTAAGCATTTCTATACACGGTGTTGCCACCAGCTTGGGCAAGCCCTGGCCGCCAAATTCTTGCGGATGCTGCACACCCTGCCAGCCTGCTTCACCAAACATCTTGAAGGCTTCTTTAAAGCCCTTGGTGGTGAAGACTTCACCCTCTTTCCAATAACTTGGTGCCTGATCGCCTGGCCAGTTCAATGGCGCAACAACTTCGCCGGCAAACTTGGCGTTTTCTTCCAGCACAGCTTCTACGGTTTCTGCGGTTGCATCTTCACAGCCAGGCAAGGCATTGACTTCCGCCAGACCAGCCAGTTCATTGATGAGGAACAGCATATCCTTGACAGGGGCTACATAGCTCATTTTTGTATCCAAAAAAAGAAAAAGGGCAGGTCAGGAAGATCGCCAGAATGATGCGATAAACCGCTTACCTGCCCCCATCAGGCCGCCGTGGCGACCAACAAATTACAATAGATTATTAACCTAATTCAGCTACCAATTGTGGAACGATATCAAACAGATCGCCAACAATGCCGTAATCCGCAACAGAGAAGATCGGTGCTTCAGGATCTTTATTGATGGCGACAATGGTTTTGGAGTCTTTCATACCAGCCAGATGCTGGATCGCGCCAGAGATACCCACGGCGATATACAGCGTAGGAGCAACGATTTTGCCTGTTTGGCCAACTTGCCAGTCATTCGGTACAAAACCAGCATCCACCGCAGCGCGGGATGCACCCATGGCTGCACCCAGCTTGTCAGCCAGCGGTTCCAGAATCTTGAAGTTGTCGCCAGAACCCATGCCACGGCCTCCGGAAACGATGACTTTGGCAGCGGTCAGCTCAGGACGGTCAGACTTGGCCACTTCGCGCGAAACGAAAGCAGATTTGCCAGAGTCAGCAACAGCAGCAACAGTTTCCACAGCAGCAGAACCACCATTGGCAGCAGCATCAAAACCTGTCGTACGTACAGTGATGACCTTGATCGCGTCCGTCGATTGCACAGTGGCGATGGCATTGCCAGCATAGATAGGACGCTCGAAAGTGTCAGGGCTATCTACCTTGGTGATTTCAGAAATTTGCGATACGTCGAGCTTGGCAGCAACGCGTGGCAAAATGTTTTTGCCATAGGCAGTTGCCGGTGCCAGGATATGGCTATAGCCAGAGGCGATTGCCAATACCTGCTCAGCAATGTTTTCCGCCAGGCCATCAGCAAAATGCGCTGCATCTGCATGTAATACTTTGCTGACGCCAGCGATTTGTGCTGCGGCTTGCGCTACTGCGCCAGCGTTGTGGCCAGCAACCAGTACGTGCACATCTGCGCCGCATTGTGCAGCTGCAGTTACGGTATTCAATGTGCTGCCCTTGAGGCCAGCGTTGTCGTGTTCAGCGATGACGAGTGTAGTCATGATGTCTTCCACTTGATGTGTTGTCAGGATCAATATCCCAGCAACAAAAATTATTCTTAAATTCTGTCTTTATGAAAACTATCAGCCAATAACCTTGGCTTCATTGCGCAGCTTGGCAACCAGAGTCGCCACGTCAGGTACTTTGATACCGGCGCTGCGTTTTGCTGGCTCAGTTACTTTCAGAGTCTTGACGCGGGAAGCAACGTCTACACCCAGGTCTGCTGGCTTGACGTTGTCCAATTGTTTTTTCTTGGCCTTCATGATGTTGGGCAAAGTCACATAACGTGGCTCATTCAAGCGCAAGTCTGTAGTGATGATGGCTGGCAGTGTCAGTGACAATGTTTCCAGGCCGCCGTCTACTTCACGAGTCACTGTGGCTTTACCATCTGCAACCGTGACTTTAGATGCGAAAGTCGCCTGTGGCCAACCCAGCAGGGCTGCAAGCATCTGACCAGTCTGGTTACTGTCATCATCAATTGCCTGTTTGCCGAGTATGATCAGTTGTGGTTGCTCTTTATCAGCCAGTGCCTTGAGCAATTTGGCGACGGCCAGCGGTTGCAGTTCTGCATCGCTTTCGACCAGGATGCCACGGTCAGCACCAATCGCCATGGCAGTACGCAGGGTTTCCTGGCATTGCGCCACGCCACAAGAAACAGCGATAACTTCTGTCACTACGCCCGCTTCTTTCAAACGAGTCGCCTCTTCAACAGCGATTTCATCAAATGGGTTCATGGACATTTTGACGTTGGCGATATCAACGCCAGAGCCATCAGATTTAACACGTACTTTGACGTTGTAATCGACGACGCGTTTGACTGGTACCAGGACTTTCATAGTTCTGCCTTTATGAGCTAATTGGGGAATACCGAATTGATACGAATGTTAAAGCTTGATACTAAAAAATTTGCTGCCTGACGTTCCATCATTTTGGTTGCAAGAAAGAAAACGTGCAGAGCTTCTACATTGAGTATGACCTTACAGGTCTGTTACTCAATCAAGTCTCTTATATTACTGCGCTTTCGCACCTGCAAATTGACGTATACGTAAATTCCATTGATTATAAAACGAAAACATCAAGATTTTGCACAATTTAGCACGAGCGTTCTTTTTAATCCACTTTACCACTAGAGCAGAATGCCTAATCCAATACGCCGAAGAAAGCATATAAGGCCAATTCAAGTCATATTTAAATGGGAGATAAATGACAAATAACAGGGAAATTATAGAGAAACTAAAATATAGAAACGAAAAAACCCGCAACAGAGTGCGGGTTTTCTTGCGCTGCTTTGCCGGCGGGTAAGCAAGCTGAACAAACTATTTGGCTTATTTGCGTTTGATGAAGTACTCAAACTCTTTGCTGTTTTCCTGATGCGACAACAGCTCATTGCCG
Organism: Undibacterium sp.; assembly: GCF_030683615.1. Lineage (NCBI taxonomy): Bacteria > Pseudomonadati > Pseudomonadota > Betaproteobacteria > Burkholderiales > Oxalobacteraceae > Undibacterium > Undibacterium sp. Next base: position 227,744 of record NZ_JAUXQE010000035.1, on the reverse strand, counting down.
GTTTGCTTGGAAAAGGCCTTGAAGTCCCTTACCGAACCAGGATCAGTCGCCAGCACATGCAACACTTCACCAGTGAGCATTTCGGCCAGCGCCTTCTTGGTTTTTAAAATTGGAAGAGGACAGTTCAGTCCGCGTGCATCCAGTTCTTTATTGAATTGCATGATTTTCCCAGTAATACAAATTGAGTAAGCACATAAGCTCTACAATTAATGCACCAATTCTACCGGAATTTTCATTCGTATGGTGCGTCGCAACAGACTAACAACAAAAGACCAATTATTTTAGAAAGTTTCTGCACTGAAATAGTGCAGAACAAAGAATTATTCTTTTATATCGACTGCTCTTATCTTAGTCACTAAACTTACTGTTGACTTACTAAATCCAGATATTTCATTAAAACAATTGTAAAACTGCCTTTTAATTGCATCGCAGCATGAATTAGCCACCAATTCTTATTCCAAACTGCAAGCCTTGTTTGCATTGCAAAAAAAACTTATTTACTTTCCCATTCACGATAAACTGGCTCCAGGCCACGCTTGCGCATCCAGTCTGCCATGGCGTGACCGGTACCAGCATTCCAGGGCCGGAGTTTTTCAGTCTCTATGAGTCTGTATTCCAGCAATTCCGGAGACAGTATCACCTCGCCGGACGCCTTGACGTGATAGGCAATGATGAGCTCATTCTTGCGAATGAATTCATAGACGCCGATCAGTGTCACTTCATCTGCATCGAGATTGGTTTCTTCCTTGAGCTCGCGCGCCACGCCCTGCTCGGGGGTTTCACCGCGTTCCATGAATCCTGTGATGAGGGCAAAGGTATTTGCTGGCCACGCTGCATTGCGGGCCAGCAGTATTTTGCCTTCAAATTCGACCAGGGCAGCCAGCACAGGCAAGGGGTTGTCCCAATGGGTCCAGTGGCCTTCAGGGCAAGCCAGCCTGAGCTTGCCTGCTTCTTGTTCATCTGCACGTTCTATCAATGATGTTGCACATACCGGGCAAAACTTTATTTCCATGCTGACCTCAGGTTTCCCTCAGCGGTATCATCGCCTGTCTGGGATGCAAACGCGCCATGGCATAGCTGTCGACATATTGTCCATTGCGAAATGCATGAGCGCGCATGGTGCCTTCAATATCGAAGCCAAATTTTTTATACAGATGGATAGCGGCCGTGTTGTCGCAAAAGACACTCAATTCCAGACGCAAGAGATTGAGCCAGTTATCGGACAAATGCAAAAGCTCTCCTAATAAAGCTGTGCCTACACCCCGTCCGGTGAAAGAGTCAGCCACGCCCATTCCCAGGCTGGCAACGTGCTGGCGTCTTTGTTTTTTCTCCAGGTGCAAACTGGCTGTGCCAACCACCACACCATCGTAGATGGCGACCAGACGGGTGTCCTTGGGATCGGCATTTTCCAGCCGCTCCTGCCACATCTCCAATGAGGGATGCGGCAGTTGCAAAGTACCTGCATAGGTGCCGCCACTGGCGAACACCCTTTGCAGCTGGGCCGCATCTGAAATTTCAGCGCGACGTACGTGTATCATAACTTGGCGCTAACCCATTCACTGACACCAGCCAGGGCTTTTGCCAGGCCACTGGCATCAGTACCACCCGCTTGCGCCATGTCAGGACGGCCACCACCTTTGCCACCAACTTGCTGCGCCACAAAATTGACCAGATCACCCGCCTTGACTTTGGATGTGCTGTCCGCTGTCACACCAGCAATCAGGCTGACCTTGCCATCATTGACAGAAGCCAGCACGATGGCTGCTGTTTTCAGCTTGTCCTTGAGCTTGTCCATCGTTTCGCGCAGCGCTGTCACGTCGGCACCTTCCAGTGTCGCTGCCAGCACCTTGATGCCTTTGACATCCACAGCCTGGTTCACCAGGTCATCGCCCTGGCTGGAAGCCATTTTGGATTTTAAGGTGGCCAGTTCTTTTTCCAAAGCCTTGACGTGATCCTGCACTTGTCCAATACGCAGCGTCAGTTCTTCTGGCTGGGTTTTCAAGGCTGCAGCTGCTTCATTGATACGGCTGTTCAGGTTTTGTACCAGTGTCAGTGCAACTTCACCAGTCACGGCCTCAACACGACGGATACCGGCAGCAACGCCACCTTCAGCAACGATCTTGAACAGGCCGATATCGCCAGTGCGGGATACGTGAGTACCACCGCACAGTTCACGGGAAGTGCCGATGTCAAGCACGCGCACTTCATCGCCATATTTTTCGCCGAAAAGTGCCATCGCACCGTGTTTGACCGCATCGTCATAACCCATGACTTGTGCCTGGGTTGCAGCATTCGACAAAATCTCACGGTTGACAATGGTTTCTACCTGACGGATTTCATCCGCAGTCATAGGGCCATTGTGGCTAAAGTCGAAGCGGGTTTTTTCCACATCAACCAAAGAACCTTTTTGTGCGACATGGCTGCCCAATACTTCACGCAAGGCCTTGTGCATCAAATGCGTGGCAGAGTGATTGCGCATGGTTTGTGCGCGGATTTCCTGGTTCACTTCTGCCTTGAGATTCTGTGCAATAGCCAGGCTGCCAGATTTCAATACGCCGTGATGGCCGAATACATCTGCCTGGATTTTTCTTGTGTCACTCACTTCAAACAGAGTGCCATCCGCGCCCACCAGCACACCAGAGTCACCTGCCTGACCGCCTGATTCTGCATAAAAAGGTGTGGTATCAAGAACGACGATTGCCTTTTGGCCAGCCTTGATTTCATTGACGGCTGTGCCATCAACGTACAGGGCTATCACTTTGGCTTCATGTTGCAATTGATCGTAGCCGACGAATTTTGTTTTTTCGCCACTATATTCAATTGCAGCGGCCATTTTGAAGTCGTCGTTATCTTGTCCGCCCTTCTTCTGTATGTCCATACACACCTGGAAACCTGCCTCATCCAGCACAACATTACGCTCACGGCAAATATCTGCGGTCAGATCAAGCGGGAAGCCATAAGTGTCATGCAAAGTGAAGGCTGTTTTGCCATCAAGATTTTTACTGTCTCTGGCAAGTGCGGCTTCCAGTATCTTCATACCGTTACCAAGAGTTTCACCGAAACGCAATTCTTCTTGCTTCAGTACTTGAGCAACCCGGTCTGCCATTTCAGCCAACTCTGGGTAGGCAACACCCATTTCCTTGACCAGATCAGGCACCAGCTTGTAGAAGAAAGGCTGGCTTTGGCCCAGCTTGTGACCGTGACGCAAAGCACGACGGGTAATGCGGCGCAGCACATAGCCACGGCCTTCATTACCTGGGATGATGCCATCAACGATCAAGAAGCAAGCGCAGCGGATATGATCGGCAATCACGCGCAGGGAATTGTGTTCCAGATCAGTACAGCCAGTTTCACGGGCCGCTGCCTTGATCAGGTTCTGGAAAGTATCGATTTCATAATTGGAATGCACATGCTGCAAGACTGCAGACAGGCGTTCCAGACCCATGCCGGTATCCACGCATGGTTTAGGCAAAGGATTCAGTACACCTGCTTCATCCTTGTTGAACTGCATGAACACCAGATTCCAGATTTCGATGAAACGGTCGCCATCTTCATCTGGTGAGCCTGGAGGGCCACCCCAGATTTCCGGGCCGTGGTCATAGAAAATCTCGGTACAAGGGCCGCAAGGGCCAGTGTCGGCCATTTGCCAGAAATTATCGGATGCATAACGTGCACCTTTGTTGTCACCGATGCGGATAATGCGTTCTACCGGTACGCCAATTTCGTTTTTCCAGATATCGTAGGCTTCATCATCTTCCTGATAGACGGTGACAGTCAGCTTGTCTTTTGGCAAGCCATAGACTGAGGTCAGCAATTCCCAGGCGTAGTGAATCGCATCTTTCTTGAAATAATCGCCGAAAGAGAAATTGCCCAGCATTTCAAAGAAAGTGTGGTGACGCGCGGTGTAACCCACATTTTCCAGATCATTATGTTTGCCGCCGGCACGTACACTGCGTTGCGCTGTCGTGGCACGGGTGTAGGCACGTTTGTCCTGCCCGAGAAACACATCCTTGAACTGCACCATACCGGAGTTGGTGAACAACAAAGTAGGATCATTGCCGGGTATCAGGCTGGAAGAGCGCACACGGGTATGGCCCTTGGATTCGAAAAAGCTGAGGAATTTATCGCGGATTTCTGACGAGTTCATAAATGATGGTTCTAAGCTGAAAAATGGGTGTAGCTTCTGATTATACGGTATAAATTCAGCTCGATATCTATGCTGACTGGTAGCAGACAAGCAAGTTTATTAAAAAATTTGCTTAAAAATAGAAGACCTCTCAACACAGAGGCACAGAGACACAGAGAAAATCAGGAAAAAGCCAGTTTATATTTTTGTGATTCTATTGTTGTTTTATCGTTATCACCAGGAGTGATTGCCGCAGCAATACGCAAAGAATATGATTGTCTTTTTACAAAAAAAGTCGCCAGCACAACTGGCGACTTAATTTTAAAGATGTTTCAGCTTAACCAGCAACATTGGCATTGTGTTTTCTATTCCGTATCTTTTTGCTGGCCCGGTTTTCTTCATGTTGCAGCTTGGCACGCTCAGCCTTGGTGACGACACCGTCCGCTTTGGCTGCTTGCTTGTCGGCTTCAATCTTGGCTTCACGTTTTTCCAGATTGGCGGCTTCTTGCGCAGTCAAAGCACCACTTTCCATACCTTTGGCAATACGCTTTTGCTGCACTTCCTGGCGCTTATCAATATTCGGGGTGTTGGTTTGCGCGAAAACGGAACCAGCGATGAGTGTAGCGATTAGGGCAGCAGCAAATTTGATGGATTTCATGGTTGTTCCTCTAAAGAATGATCTGAGCTAAATGATTGTGTAGCATGAGCACACTGCCCATGCGGCAATAACGAAATCCGGATTTATTCCGATGACAAAGAAAATGTAATCGGTGTAAGCACTCGTAACTATATTCTTTCCTCAAAGAATCTTAAAAATCTGCCGGTATCAAATCTATCCTGTCGGTACAAAAAGCATCGACACCCCAGTGCAGGATTTCTGCTGCCCGCTCTGGCGTGTTAACGGTATAACAAAACACGCCGTAGCCTGCATCCTTGACTTCCCTCACCTGCTCTTGTGTCAGATATTTATGATTGGTATGCAAGGCTTTGGCTGCCAACTCCTGCAGGCGAGCTTTCCAGTCGGGTGCAACTTTATCCATCAAAAAACCGCGTGGTATGGTGGGCGCAGCATGTTTGGCGGCCATCAAAGCGGCAAATGAAAACGAAGAAAACAGCGGCAGATGCAGGGCATCAACCACCGCGACATCAGCAAACAGGGCTTGCGTCTGTTCTGCAACGATACGCCCAGTTTCTTCTTCCGCTCCTGGTGAAGGCTTAATCTCCACATTCATCCAGATGCCATGCTGCCGGCAAAACCTGACCACATCGGCATACAGGGGCACATGCTCTCCCACGAACAGCGCTGAAAACCATTTGCCAACATCCAACTTCAGCAAATCTGCTGCCAAAGTGTCTGCCACGCGCCCATTACCCGCCACTGTTCTGCCAAATTCAGGATCATGCATGAGCACAGGGACGCTATCCTTTGATAACATGACATCAAATTCCACGGCGGCAAAACCGTGCTCCCATCCGCAACGCATCGCTGCCAGGGTATTTTCTGGCGCAAGAGTTCCACCACCACGGTGGGCGATGACTTTAGGATAGGGCCACATTTTGCTCTCCGTACAAGAAGATTAATAATATTAATAGGATAATCTAAGATGTCGACATCGTCGCTACAAAAAACCGCACTTGGCCATATCCGCGTTCTTGACTTGACGCGGGTGCTTGCTGGTCCCTGGTGCGCACAAAACCTGGCCGACCTGGGGGCAGAAGTCATCAAGGTCGAAAGGCCGGGTAGTGGCGACGATACTCGCACCTGGGGGCCACCTTACTTGCGCGATGCAGAAGGTAATGACACCACAGAGGCAGCCTATTACCTGGCCGCGAACCGTGGCAAGCAAGCCATTACGGTAGACATAGCCACGCCTGAGGGCCAGCAAATTATCCGTGAACTGGCGGCCAAGTCCGATGTTGTGCTGGAAAACTACAAGGTTGGCCAGTTAAAAAAATATGGCCTAGATTATGATTCGTTAAAGCTGGTCAAGCCTGATCTGGTGTATTGCTCCATCACTGGCTTTGGCCAGGATGGCCCCTATGCCCACCGCGCCGGTTACGATTTTATCGTGCAAGGCATGGGCGGCTTCATGTCACTAACGGGCGAGCGTGATGACTTGCCAGGTGGCGGCCCGCAAAAAGCCGGGGTGGCAATTGCCGATCTGATGACGGGCATGTATTCCACTATAGCCGTCATGGCTGCGCTGACACATAGGGACAGGACAGGTGAAGGCCAGTACATAGACATGGCCCTGCTGGATGTACAGGTAGCCATGCTCGCCAATATGAACATGAATTACCTGGCCAGCGGCAATGCACCCAAGCGCTGGGGCAATGCCCATCCAAATATCGTGCCTTACCAAACCTTTGCGACGGCTGATGGACATATCATTGTGGCCGCAGGTAATGATGGTCAGTATAAAAAATTCGTGCAAATAGGTGGCCTGCCTGAACTGGCAGACGACCCGCGTTTCAGTACCAACCCAAAACGGGTTGAGCACAGGGATGTGCTGGTGCCGATACTGGCAGACATGGTCAGGCTCAAGTCCAAGCAGGAATGGATCACGCTGCTGGAAGAGGCTGGCGTGCCTTGCGGCCCCATCAATAAACTCAATGAGGTATTTGAAGACCCGCAAGTGCTGGCACGCCAGATGCAGATCAACCTGCCCCACCCGACTGCCGGTCAGGTCAAACTGGTGGCCAGCCCGATGAAGTTGTCGGCAACACCTGTTACCTATTCCTCTGCACCACCATTGCTGGGGCAGCATACCCAGACAGTGCTGACTGATGTACTGGGTTATGACGCCCACCAATTACAGGCATTGAAAACCAAAAATATCATTTAAAAGATAGGCTGCCCAAGCTCTGGCGCAAAAACTCGCGCCAGCTTCGACGGGCTTTACGACAAAAAACATTGCCTTTGTCTTATCCGGCTACGGAACTGACAACTGGCAGGATAAGCTGACAGCACACCTAGCCATCTGCGTATGATGAAATGAATATTAAATCCTTGCAACAGTTTCAAGTTTATTTACAGGCAAACGTCAAGCCCGATACCTACCACATCCTGATGACGATCGTGGCGGACCTGCCGCGTCTGTTAGTCATCAACCTGGCTTGCGGTTTTGCCGTCACCTATGTCTTGCATGCGGGTGGTAGTTTGTTTCAAAACATCGTGTTTTCCATGTTCATAGGCATTTCCGCTTACACACTGATCAAGCTGTTCAAACGTCTGTTCTGGGGTGCTGGCAAGCCGCACACTCTTGGTTTTTATGTCATGTGTTTGATGGTTGCCCCACTTGCCTTATTCATAGGCATGGCCATCGCCTACTTTGTCTTCAATTATCCCATTCCCAACATTAGCAAATTCAGGTGGTCCTATCTGGGCAGTGTTGTCATCATGACTTGCATAGTCAGCCTGATCGCTGCCTGGTCATTCTGGAGCCGCAGCCGTATGGCTGAGCTGCAAGCCGCCGCAGAAACCGAGAAAGCCAAGAACGCCGGCATAGAAAAGCAAGCCATGCAAGCTCAACTGCAAATGCTCCAGGCACAGATTGAACCTCATATGCTGTTCAATACCCTGGCCAATCTGCAAGGCCTGATCGCGATAGACCCGCCGCGCGCCCAACACATGCTGGCACAATTGATCGTCTATCTGCGCAACACCCTGAGCTCTTCCCGTTCAGAGCAAACCACGCTGAAGCAGGAATTCACGCTCATGCAAGCCTATCTGGAATTGCTGGCCATACGCATGGGCAAGCGCCTGCAATATACCCTGGATTTGCCCGACGATTTGCAGCAAACTCCAATTGCCCCCATGCTCTTGCAACCATTGGTGGAAAACGCCATCAAGCACGGGCTTGAACCGAAAATGGAAGGCGGCAGCATCCATGTCGTCGCAGAAAAACAAGGTTCGCAACTACACCTGAAAGTCATCGACACCGGCCTGGGCTTGTCTTTCAATTATGACGACAGCAAAAATGTCAGTAGCGCGGCGAGTAATATAGGTAATGCGAATATCCGCGAGCGCTTGCTGGCCCTGTACGGGACACAAGCCAGCCTGAGCCTGCAAGCCAATCAGCCTGAAGGCGCGATTGCCCACCTCAGCATCCCTATCAATTAAATAATCCACATGACCATGACAGCCAAACGTGCCCTGATTGCAGAAGACGAACCCATACTTGCGCTGACCCTGCAAAAAATGCTGGAAAAACTCTGGCCAGAACTACAACTCTGTGCCGTGGTTGAAAACGGTGTGCATGCGGTCCAAGAAGCACTGGACAAGCAACCCGACATCCTGTTTCTCGACATTAAAATGCCAGGAAAAACTGGCCTCGAAGTAGCACAGGAACTGGCCGAAGAATGGCCAGATGATAAAGCCTTCCCGCTCATCGTCTATGTCACGGCCTATGATGAATATGCGATAGAAGCCTTTGAACATTCTGCATCTGATTATGTCTTGAAGCCAGTCAGCGAAGAACGTCTTGGCAAGACTGTGCAAAGACTGCAAGCCAGGCTGGCTGATGGCGTGCAAAGGTCAAATGAACTGGATCGCGTGCTCGAACAATTACGCCACCTGGTGCCCGGCCAGGCTTTACCAGGAGGCAATGGCACCGGCAACCAGGCAACACCAGAACGCCTGCGCATTATCCGCGCCGCAGTTGGCAACCAGATACGCATGATCAATGTCGATGACGTGTTGTATTTTGAAGCCACCGACAAATACATTAATGTCGTCACCAGAGAACATTCATCCCTGATACGCAGCAGCTTGCGTGAATTATTGCCACAACTGGATAGTAGTATCTTTTGGCAAATCCATCGCAGCACCGTGGTCAATACCCTGCATATACAAATTGCCAACAAGGATGACACTGGCAAGATCAGCCTGAAGCTGAAAGGTAGTGAAGACAAGCTGCAAGTCAGCAGAGTCTATGCACATCTGTTCAGACAGATGTAAGCTATCCTGATCCAACAAAACCTGACAAAATACAGATGAGTACAACTAAAAACTTAAGCGATTTGCAATGGCAATGTGCCACTTTTGCCGAATTAAGCAATTTGCAATTGCATGCGATATACCAGGCGCGGGCTGCCGTGTTTATCCTTGAACAAAATTGCGCCTATCAGGATGTAGATGGCAAAGACCCGGTTTCACATCATCTGATAGCCTGGACACCTGAAGGCGAAGTCGCGGCTTACCTGCGCATCGTTCCCGCCGGCATCAGTTTTGCTGAAGTCTCGCTGGGTCGTGTCATCAGTACCCAGGACTGGCGTGGCACCGGCGTTGGCAAAGCATTGATTGCAAACGGCATCAAGGCTTTGCATGCGCTCTACCCAGCCGCCCCCATCCGTATCGGCGCTCAGGCTTATCTCGAAAAATTCTATGGCGGCTTTGGTTTTGAGACGGTTTCTGACGTCTATCTGGAAGACGATATTCCCCATCTCGAGATGCTGTTGGTCGCAAAAGCCTGACTAAATCGCTTATAATGCTGCCAAATCAATGACTTACTGAACTTCATCATGCCAGCTGTAATACAAACACCCGATAAACCCTACGTCAATATTTCTGCCTACAAGTTCATCACCTTCGATGACACCGCTGAAAAACGGCAGGTGTTTCTGGATAAATGCAAGGAACTGAATCTGAAGGGCACGGTACTGCTGACACCAGAAGGTATCAATATGTTTCTGGCTGGTTTGCGCCATGAGATTGATGCCTATATGGATTGGCTGCATCAGGACCCACGTTTTGCAGACGTCGTCGCCAAGGAAAGTTTTTCTGATCACCAGCCCTTCACCAAGATACTGGTCAAGCTGAAGGCAGAAATCATCACTATGCGCATGCCGCTGATCAAGCCTGAAGAAGGCCGCGCCCCTGCCGTTGATGCCCATACACTCAAGCGCTGGCTGGACCAGGGCCATGATGACAACGGCAAAGCCGTGGTCATGGTCGATACCCGCAATGATTTTGAAGTTGATGTTGGCAGTTTTGACAATACCATCGATTACCGCATTGCCAAGTTCACAGAGTTCCCGGCTGTGATCGAAGCCAATCGCGATGCATTGAATGACAAGACCGTGGTGACTTTCTGCACCGGTGGCATACGCTGTGAAAAAGCCGCTATCCACATGCAGAATGTTGGCTTTGACAGCGTCTACCAGCTCGAAGGCGGCATCCTCAAGTATTTTGAAGAAGTCGGTGGCGATCATTATCATGGTGACTGCTTTGTGTTTGACTATCGCACAGCACTAAATCCACAACTGGAAGCCACCGATACCAAGCAATGCTTTGCCTGCCGTGCAGTAGTCACCCCGCGTGAGCAATTGTCCCCCTGGTATATCTCAGGCAAGTCTTGTCCGCATTGCAAGAAAGAATCGACAGGGGCAGCAGAAGCTGAAACCACAGTTGCTCAATAGTCAAAACTGCTGAAATAAACTTTCAGAAAAAAGCATTACTGAATTTATCAGTAATGCTTTTTTTGTTTTTCGCAATGAACTTCATCAAGTTCAACCAGTCTATCCATCCACTAGCCCTATAATCAAGAGCACCTGCTCAGACAAAAAACATCCTCCCAGGGACACCACATGAAACGCATATTACTCAGCACTCTCGCCCTCAGCTTGCTGGCCAATGCCGTCCAGGCAGCAGAAACCAGCCCGGCGACAACAGTCGCCAGAGCAACTTCCCTTGGCTCTGGCATACAGTCAGAGAACTTCGACAAGACTGTACGCGCTCAGGATAATTTTTACCGGCATGCCCAAGGTGCCTGGTTGTCTGCCAATGAAATTCCGGCTGACAAGTCGGACTGGGGCACTTTCATGAAAGCGCGTGAGGATGTGCAACAACAGTTACGCAGCATTGTTGAAGGCGCAGCCAAAGATAGCAAGCAGCTGGCAGGTTCAGATTTGCAAAAAATCGGTGATCTCTACAATAGCTTTATGGATGAGAAAAATCTCAATGCGCAGGGCATCGCTGCATTGAAAAATGAACTGACACAAATCGCAGCAATACAGAATAAAAAAGCCATTCCTGCCTTGATTGCACGCTTTCATGAGATTGGCGTGAACACTCCCTTACGTGTAGGTGTAGGCCAGGACAGCAAGAATTCCAGCCGGTATGCCGTTGATGTCTCCCAGGGTGGTCTGGGCTTGCCTAACCGGGATTACTACCTGAAGCAGGATGATCATAAAATGGCCGACATCCGTGCCAGGTACAAGGCGCATATAGAAAAAATGCTGATGCTGGCTGGCGAGAAAAATGTAGCTGCACAAGCTGACAATATCATCGCACTGGAAACCGAGCTGGCCAAGGTGCAATGGACGGCGGTAGAAAACCGCAACCCGGTCAAGACCTACAACAAATTGTCTGTCAGTGAATTAAACAAAATGACGCCCGCCTTCGATTGGGCTGCTTATTTGCAGGCTGCACACATGCGTCAAAAAGTGAGTGACCTGATCGTACAACAGCCCAGCTTCGTCAAGGGCTTTGGCGATAATCTGCATGCCATTCCGCTGGAAAACTGGAAGTCCTATTTCAACTGGCATCTGATCAGCGCTTACAGCCCCTACCTGTCGTCAGAATTTATCAACGAAGACTTCGCCTTCAAGGGTGCGGCGATTGCCGGAATCAAGGAAAACCGCAGCCGTGACAAACGTGGTATCGCCCTGGTCGATCAGATGCTGGGTGAAGCGGTGGGCAAGATTTATGTAGAAAAACATTTCTCGCCTGAAGTCAAACAGCGCACTGAAAAAATGGTGGGCTATTTCCTCGAAGCCTTCAGGCAGAGCATAGATACCCTGGACTGGATGAGTCCGGAAACCAAGAAACAAGCGCAGATCAAACTCTCCAAAATCAGTGTCAAGATAGGCTACCCAAAACAATGGCGTGACTACTCCAGCCTGACGATAAAGAACGATGACCTCGTGGGTAATCTCATGCGCGTACGCAAGGCAAACCATGACAGGGAAATCGCCAAGCTGGGCGGGCCCATAGACCGTGAAGAATGGCATATGACACCCCAGACGGTGAATGCCTATTACAGCCCGGAGATGAATGAAATCGTCTTCCCGGCGGCGCGCCTGCAGTCACCGCTGTTCGATGTGAACGCAGAAGATGCTTTCAACTACGGTTCACTGGGCATTTCCATCGGTCATGAAATCAGCCATGCCTTTGATGACCAGGGTTCGCAGTATGATGGCGATGGCAATTTGCGCAACTGGTGGACTGCTGAAGACCAGGAAAAATTCAAGGCAAAGACCAAGACCCTGGTTGAGCAATACAATGCTTACAGCCCGGTGGCTGGCCATTTCCTCAATGGCGAGCTGACGCTGGGTGAAAACATTGCCGACAATGCCGGTATCGTCATGGCATTGCGTGCCTACAAGCTGTCACTGCAAGGCAAACCTGCCCCTGTGATCGATGGATGGACTGCCGAGCAACGCCTGTTCATGGGCCTGGCCCAAGCCAGACGCGGCAAGTCACGCGAGCAGCGTGCCATCACCCTGATCAAAGTAGACCCACATTCCCCTGGCGAATTCCGCGTCAATGGCAGCCTAGTCAATCACCCAGATTTTTACTCTTCCTTTGATGTCAAACCTGGCGACAAGATGTATTTGACGCCAGAAAAACGCGTCAGCATCTGGTAATCAGCAGCATCCTGCTACCTGCCCTTTCAAAAGCGAAGGCAGGTAGCATGGAAAGTATCCATTTTCCCAAGAAGGGCAGGATTTGCCACTCTTTTACCAGCAAGGATGGAATGGTCCTGGGTATCAGATTCCACTACCTCTTCTGTAACTATTTGCTACTGACGACAAATAGCTTGTGATTTTATGGTCTTATATTATTGTGGATATTATTTCTACATTAATGGAGACCTCATGTCAGCATCAATTCGTCAATTCGCCCTGATTGCCACTCTTTGTGCCAGCAGCCTGTTACCCCTTTCAGCACACGCTGGCCGTGGCTGCATCTCTTGCGGTCCTTCTGGTGGCTCTGAAGCCTTGTCAATGGGTGTGGGCATCATCATGCTCGGTGGATTTTCCATGGTGGCCGGATCAGGTGAAATGATCGTTGACACAGTTAAGGCGGGTGCCGATGGCGTCACCGTCGTGTTGAAAGGCTCAACCCAGGCTGTCAGTACCACGGTCAGATTATCTGGCAAGGGCATAGAAAAAGTTGGCCTGGTCAGCGGTGCTGTGGTCGAAGTCAGTGCCACCACAACCGGGTATCTGCTGGTCAGTGCAGGCAAGGTAATCGCATTTATCCCGAATGAAATAGGTACTGCCTTGATGCATCACAACAAGGTCTGATCACCTCATATGCGCAAAAACTCACTGACTTCCCACGCTGCGCTGAGCTTGGTCCGGCGCTTACTCATCGTCTTCACACTGGCTTGCGCGGCTCCGGCATTTGCCGGGCGCGCCTGCGAAGAAAGTAATTACGACCCCAAAAAAGTCATGCAGGCGCTGGAGTTTGCGCACAAGACCCAAATCAAACTGGATGAAAGCAAGGCCAATGTTGCCATCATTGCCCGTGTAGGTCAGGATTTGTCCAAATACAATTTACGTTATTCCCATCTGGGCCTGATAGAACGCCTGCCGGATGGTACCTGGTCCGTCATGCATGAACTGAACCAGTGCGGCACTGCCAACTCAGAATTATTCAGGGAAGGCCTGGGTAATTTTTTCATGGATGACATGTTCGCCTTTGAAAGCCTGATCCTCATCCCCAACCCGGAATTGCAGCTGAAAATACAACAAGTGATGACTGATGGCCGCGCCAGGAACCTGCATGCTGCACGCTATAACATGCTGGCTTATGCCTATTCCACGATGTATCAAAACTCGAATCAGTGGGCACTGGAAGTTATCGCAGCAGCGCAGGCCAATGATGTGCGCATAGAAAACCGTACGCAAGCGCAAGCCTGGCTTAAATCGGCATCCTATAAACCAGACACTCTCCAGATACCCTCTCTCACACGCCTGGGTGCACGCATGTTCCGCGCCAACGTGGCATTCGATGACCACCCGTTCGACCGCCGCATGGCAGGGCAAATTGATACGGTCACCGTCGAATCCATCGTACACTTCATGATGTCACGCGACAGCAAGGCCGAGAAATTGGTCCTGAAATAACAGCAGCCAGCGTTACCAGTCAGGGCCACACTTCATATGCAGGCCCTGACTGTTCTAGATTGACCTGGTTTGACCGCGCCTGCCAGCAAACCCACAAAAAACCACACCCGCACCGATTAGAAGTTTTATTCAAATACTAAGAATAATCCTTGCCCGCCCTCCCTGCTTCCCGCTAGCATGCATTTAGAACAATAATGAGTTTGCCAATATCAAGATGCAGGCGGCTGATACAGTCGGCCCTGCGTTGCCAGATTTCTATAACAACCAGAGACAAGAGGTAAAAACATGGATAAATTTTGGCTGCAATCCTACCCCAAGGGCGTACCCGCAGAAATCAACTATCAACAATACACTTCGCTGGTGCATATGCTGGAAGAGTCTTTCCAGAAATATGCGCAGCGCAAGGCCTATGTTTGCATGGACAAATATCTGACCTATGGTGAGGTGGATGATCTGTCGAAGAAGTTTGCCGCCTGGCTGCAAAACAAGGGGCTGGAAAAAGGTGCGCGGGTAGCCATCATGATGCCAAATGTCTTGCAATACCCTGTCGTCATCGCCGCAGTCTTGCGTGCAGGCTACACCGCCGTCAACGTCAACCCTTTATACACGCCGCGTGAGCTTGAGCATCAGTTGAATGACTCAGGTTCTGAAGCCATCATTATCTTGGAAAATTTTGCCACGACTTTGCAACAGGTACTAAGCAAAACAAAAATCAAGCATGTGGTCGTCACCAGCATGGGTGATTTGATGGGTGGCCTCAAAGGCATGGTCGTTAATTTTGCGGTACGCCATATCAAAAAAATGGTGCCGGAATTTTCTCTGCCAACTGCCATCAGCTTCAAGAAAGTGCTGGCAGATGGTGCAGCCTTGCAACTCAAGCCTGTCACCATCACGCACGATGATATCGCTTTCCTGCAATATACCGGCGGTACTACTGGTGTCTCCAAGGGTGCCACCTTGTCGCATCGTAATGTCACCGCGAATGTCTTGCAAAATGAAGCCTGGGCACAACCTGCACTTAGCAAGGCACCCAAAGTAGAGTCCATGACCATCGTCTGTGCCTTGCCTCTGTACCATATCTTTGCGCTGACGAGTTGCTGCCTGATGGGTACGCGCCTGGGTGGTCTGAATATCCTGATTCCCAATCCGCGTGATATTCCCGGCCTGGTGAAAACCTTGTCCAGTCACCAGATCAGCATGCTGCCTGCCGTCAACACCCTGTATAACGGCTTGTTGAATAATCCGGATTTTGCCAAACTGGATTTCTCTTTATTGAAAGCCTGCAATGGCGGTGGCACAGCCGTCCAAAAATCAGTGGCAGAACGTTGGCAAGCTGTGACTGGCTGCCCCATCGTCGAAGGCTATGGCCTGTCCGAGACATCTCCAGTCGCCACTTGCAACCCGACTGACTCAGTCACATTCAGTGGCACCATAGGCTTGCCCCTGCCCTCGACAGAAATTGCCATCCTCGATGATGCAGGCAACCGTGTGCCATTGGGAGAGCCAGGTGAAATTGCCATACGCGGCCCGCAAACCATGGTGGGTTATTGGAACCGCCCCGATGAAACCGAGAAGGTAATGACAGCCGATGGCTTCTTCAAATCAGGTGACGTCGGCATCATGGAAGCCAATGGTTTTATCCGCGTGGTCGATCGCAAGAAAGACATGATCCTGGTGTCTGGTTTCAATGTCTACCCGAATGAAATTGAAGGCGTGGTCGCTGGCCATCCTGGCGTACTGGAATGCGCCTGCATAGGTGTGCCAGATGCCAATTCTGGAGAAGCCGTGAAACTGTATGTCGTCAAGAAAGATGCTCAGTTGACGGATGAACAGTTGATGACTTATTGCAAGGAACAACTGACTTCCTACAAGAAACCCAAATATATAGAGTTCCGCACTGAATTGCCGAAATCGAATGTGGGCAAGATTTTGCGACGCGAATTGCGTGACGAGAAAAAAGTTGCGTAAATTATTTGAAGAGAGTGCATTGCGCATTCCCCCTTCAAAAAACAAAAAAAACGCCTGAATGTCAGGCGTTTTTTTATACATCACGTTGCTATTTCAGCTTTCCGTAACAAGCTTTGCCAGCGCGTGGCCTGTTGCCCTAGCCGTTTGCTGCGACCGATGTACGACCAGGGGTTGATAAAGCGCGTCACATAGCGCCATACCACCAGCGCGGTATCACCCTGCCTGCGGGGTATCACATGCAAGTGTACATGTGCCACATGCTGGTTGGCTGCCTTGCCATTGTTCAGGACCACGGCAGTCGCTTCACTTTCCCCGCCCAGGCGCAGGGCTGACGAAAAACGGCTCGCCAGCGCAAACAGGTAGGCGACGGTTTCTGCAGGTAATTCTTCTATATGCTGCTGATGCTGATGTGGAATCACCAGTAAATGTCCCCGCGTCAATGGAAACGCATCAAGTATGGCGATGCAATGCTGGTCCCGGTAAACCACTGCAGCTTCACTCTGTCCATTCAGGATGTCGCAAAAAATGCATCTGTGTGTGCTTGCCATCAATTCTTCCTCATGCAATTGGATCAATAAAGCTGAATCAATAAAAAACCCGCCAGAGTTTGGCGGGCTGGCCTCGTCATTCTTAAATCTCCTTATGGTCCCTGCACCACTGCTTCTCTTTTCAATTTATCACCATCACCTGCCATTTTTTGCAGCGCCGGATAATCAATCTTGCCATTTGAATTGAATGGCATCTTGCGCAGCTCTATCAAATCCTGTGGAACCATATAGGCAGGCAATTGCAGAGTGCATGCCTTGAGGATGTCCATTGATGATACGGTAAAGCCACAGCCGTACGCAAGCAAGCCTTGCACACTGCCATCTGCGGCCAAAGGCCAGGGCACGACGGCTACCAGGTCAGATCCACCCAGGCGCCGGATTACCGCCTCCACTTCTTGCACCTCGACACGATAGCCACGTATTTTTACCTGATTATCGATACGCCCCCCATACAACAAACCTGCTTGTGCATCAAAGCTGGCCAGATCGCCAGTACGATACCAGCGACTCGCCTGTTTGCCCTCGAAGTGCATGCTCAGGAAGCGCTGGCGTGTCAGCTCTGTGTTTTCCCAATAGCCCTGGGCCAGTTGGGAACCACCGAGGTAGAGTTCACCAATCTCGCCATCAGCTACGGGTAAAAAATGTTCATCCAGTATCACGACTTCCTGCCCAGGCAAAGGCATGCCTATGGGCACCACTGGCAGAGCGGCAATGCGCTGGTCATCTGCCTGATAAGGATAAACGGTAAAGGCAATCGTCGCTTCGGTTGGTCCATACAAATTCTCTATGATGGAATTGGGTGCAGCCGGTTGCCAGTCTTGCGCCAGGCTGGTGGGCAAGGCTTCGCCGCAAAACAGGCTGTATTTAAGGCTGGGCAAAATGTCAGGGCGCAGCGCGTTATAGCGTTTCAGGCAAGCCGCCAGTGAAGGCACGGAAAACCAGTGTGTCAGCTCATGTTGCTGGACAAACTTCAATGGCATCATCATGACACGCCCAGGCACACTGTACAGACACGCTCCGGAACTCAGGCTGACAAAGATGTCGTGCACTGACAAGTCAAAAGTAAAATCAAAGAACTGGGTAAAGCGGTCACCCGGGCCTGGCTGATAACGCTCAATGATATTGGCGACATAGGTACTGGCATTGTCATTGGTGACGGCCACACCCTTGGGCAAACCCGTACTGCCCGAAGTGAAGAGGACATAGGCGACAGAATTGGCTTTCTGCGGCAGGGCCAGGCTGGCCGTGTCTGCTTCTGCCATCTGGCGCTTCAGGATGTAAGTATGCTGGCTGGCGCTGGCGGCCCAGGTGGGCAGGCTATCGGTCTCGGGCATCAGCACCATCAATGGATCGGGATAGGCCTGCAATATCTCTTTGGCGGCATCCAAGGAACGTTCATCAACCACGATGGACGTGGATGATGACAGTTCCAGCATACGTAAATTGCGTTGTGCCGGGAACTTCGCATTCAAGGGCACGTAACTCATCCCCGCCAGTAAACTGCCCAACACCGAAGCATAGGCAGTAATGCTGCGGTCAACCAGCACTGCACAACGTTGTTGATGTGCATGCTTGATTTCCCTGTCCAGGGTACGCGAGATTCTGGCTACCCGCAGCAACAGTTCGGCATAGGTATAGACTTGTTCGTCCACCCACAAAGCATTGCTATTGGGGTGATTTCTGGCGGCATTGAGAAAGCCTGAAATCAATAAATTTGCTGTTTTTTTCATGGCAATACCTCTCCCTGACCGCCGCAGCGGTCATGATCGAAAAACGATAAGTCAATTGAACAGTGCCCTCAGCCAACTTGGCCAGAGGGCATTGCTTCAGTTCAAATCAGGCATCAGGTCATGCTCAGCGCATCCTGGGTCTGATCATCATGCTGAGCGACAAATTGCTTGATCATCGTTGCCAGGTCTTCATCGTAGAAATGAGAAAAGTGATCGCCATTTTCATCGAAGGACAACACGCCATTTTCCAGCCCCGCCACCAGGAAGCGGCCTACATCAGCATGTGTCACCAGATCATTGCCGCCGACATGTACCAGCACAGGATGCGGGACATCCGCTGTCCATGCATCGGCACGCTCATTGAACAAGCCGTTCATCATGTTGGCATACCTGAACAGGGATTCCGGCGTACGGAAAGGGACACTAGTCATATACAACAGGAAGGGGTCGGTACTGGTCAAAATGGTAGAAATCATTTTCCTGTCTTCACCATCGTCCGAAGTCGCATGCGCGCCATAAATCAGGTCACAGTACTTTTGCGCAAAGCGATAATTGGCTGCGATTTTCGGGAAGAGCGTACGGATATTCTTTTCAAATTCCGTGATCTTGATTTCATTCGATGCAGGCAATGAAACGCCGCCATTGAGCAGCACTGCCGATGAAATACGATCAGGAAATTCTGCCATGGTACGCAGGCACACCTGGGCACCACTACTCCAGCCAGCGACCGCGCTTTTGGCAATGCCAAAATGGTCAAGTATGGAAATCATATCCCTGGCATGGGTCAGGGAATGGCATTTTCCCAGGTCAAATTCATGCGTAATTGCAGGCACCCAGCGGCTTTCCCAGGTGATAACCTGGAACTGGTCGGACAGCCGCTTGGCCAGCGGGAACATGAAGTCAGACGGCATGCCATAGGCATTCGCCAGCACCAATGGTGGCTTGCTGTTATCACCCAACGTCAGTACGCACAGTTCAGTGCCATCTTCTGCCGTCACCTGTGTACGGTTAAAAGTGGTGCCACTTTGCTGCTCATCCAGTTCCTTGATGAAGGCCGTCAAATAAGTACCATAATCTGCCCAACTCAGGCCAGCATGCTTGGGCAGGCTGCGGGCAAAATTCTTGATGGTGCGATAGTAGCCGCCATAAAACACCGTGCGCTTGTCAAACAATTCTTCTATCGCCGTTGCCGGCGTATCACGTTCAGGGACGAAGTTGATGCTCTTCATGCCCAATGCCACATCGATTTTTTCCAGCATGGTCTTGACGTTCAAGTCACTGGAATTGGTCAGGTGATATACCTTTTGATCGCCAAAGCCGATATTGCTGAGATAGATCATATCGAACACGCATTGATCCACAGGCACCAGATTCCCAGCTGCAGCCAGATCACCGATGAGGCGCAACGGCGTCTGCAACTTGCTCAATGTTTCGCGCAGGCGGTACATTTCCTGCGTCAAGCCATAGATGCCAAAACGTGTGCCACCACTGCGGCGCGAAGCCAGCGGGCCCATGATGATGGCCGGGCGCAGAATGCGGTAGTCCAGCCCATTGGCATCACAAAATCTGGCGACTTCGTGCTCACCTTCATTTTTACTGCTCTCGTAAAAATTGTTATAGGCGATATCAACAGGATGCAGGCTCTCGGGTATTTCTCCTGCCACACGGCCTGAGGTATAGGCGGTGGAAATATGTAAATAATGCTGACAATTGACGCGGCGTGCCAGGTCCATCACATTCTGGGTGCCATTGATATTGTGATGATAGATTTCTTCTTTGTGACGGTCTTCAAATTTGAGGCTGGCAGCGCAATGCCAAAACTCGGAGATGTTGCCAGCCGCGAGTTTTTCCAGGTCAGCCTTGCTGATCGCACACATGGTCTCTGTCATGTCGCCCAGTATGTATTCCAGCTTGCTGTCTATGTCGGCCTTGGGGATGGGCTGGTTGTACGCCGAGGCACAGACTGCCAGTGCATCATATACGCGCTGTTTCGCATGCTCCTCTGACTCTCCCCTGACCAGGACATAAATCTTGCCACTCTGGCGCAAACGCCAGAACAGGAAATTACTACCGAGGAAACCAGTAGCGCCGGTCAAGATAATATTTTTTGTCGTATTGCGGTGGCGGTTCGTCAGTTCCAGCAAATCACCGTAGCGATAATCAGTTAATTGGTGTTCCATCTTGTTTGTCCTTGTAATTATTGTGCAGGTAAATGTGTCATCACCGGTGTTATTCCATGTAATGCAGTTGTACCCTGTCCAGCGTTCTGACTTTGTCGAGCACGGTGTCGTCGACGACGACTTCCTTGCCACTGATTTCTTCTATGACTAGTACATATTCCACAAAGCTGAGGGAATCGACTACATCGTTTTCTATCAAATCAAGGTCGAATGGAATATCGGATAGATACTTTTTCTTCGACAACAGCCACTGTCTGACTTCATTGATCTTGTCAAGATTGATAATCTGGTTCAAAACTTGTCTCCTTCTCGATTAAATTGGTATCTCCCAGCAAAGCCAGGACTTTCTTGAGCAATTCACGGGCATGAAATTCTTGCCGCACTGGATGGCTCAGCAATGCGCTGCGCACTGCAATGCCACTGGCAAAACCGGCATCGCGATACATGGTTGGGTTGTATAAAGACTCGATCGTGACTTGCACATACTTGCGTAAGTGATTGGAAACTTTTTGCAATACTTCAGGCGCGTAGTCCTCAGCAATGCCATCGGCCAGCCTGGCCAGCAAGATACGGCCAAAAGTGATGTGGCGTGACTCGTCATTGCGGTGCGCTTCATTGATTTCACGTATGAAGGGGTGGACCCTGTCATCCAGTGCGATCTTCAGATTATAGTAATGACCGACTTCTTCAAAGATGAATATCTGGGCAAAACGCACCAGCACGGAAAGACGTGGATCCAGATTCAATTCAGTGAGCTGTATTTTTTTATTGCCGTAAATCTTGCCTGCATAGTTTTCACAGAATTTCGCGAAATACCACATGTGCTGGTTTTCCTCGTCAATGAAATGATGCAGGTAGTCATTCGCTTCTTTCAGCATGGGGGTGTGTAAGAGTTCTGCCACGCCTGCGATCAACTCTTGCTCACCCGTCACATTCAGGCTAAAGAGATTGATGCACTCCCATTTGCTGAGCAACTTGCGTTGCGCTTCAGTCGCCTGCTCATAATAAGGCGTGCCATGGGTCGTCAATAATTCTGGGCTTACCCACCAGTCGGTTTCGCTTATGTCATCAACCCAGTCAAAACGGGTGAAGCTGAATACGTGCCGCTCACGGGATAGTTGAACCAGCCTGGCTATCCTGTCGGTGTACATGGTCTGTGTAATGCTCATCGTTTCCTGTCTCCAACACTTTTATTAATCAGTTAATTTTTATATTGCCATTTTGAGATATCGCTTTAACCACATTAATAAAAGTCCAACATTGACGTCCATCAAATTCGATAGAATTTTTCATCTAAGTTTCTGGCACAGAACTTGATAACTAGCCGCCGGAAAAACCTAAACCAGGGATGTAAAAATAACCAGATTGAGACACAGAAGGGAGAATCCACTGACATTTCTCAGCAGAATTTTTGTGGATGGCACAGGCTTGATGAGCAAGCAGACCAGTGCATAGATAGTGGCAAAAAAGACACACATTATTATTTCTGTTACCAGCAACTTGCTGTCAGCGATCATTATCAAAATAGCACAACTTATGCAGGCCAGCAAGTTCATGAACCCTATGCCCAGGCAAGCCTGGAGCAGCGACAAGACACCCGCATAACCGCTACGCAGATCAAGTTTGCGACTCAGCTCATATTGCAAGGCACCGGTATACAACATCAGCATGAGCAAAGCATGCTGAGCCTGGAAGTCAACCCAGGCGGTGTTGAGAGAGAATTGCCAGGCAGCAAAACCTGGCAGTAACAAATAATGCAAAAGGGAATATAGTACCGGCCTGCCAGCCAGCCGGGGATGTGCCAGCAGGACAGCACTGACCGTCAAGACCGACCATGCAATCAGTGCCTGGCTGCGCTGAAAGGAAAGCAAATAGTATAATTGGCCTGCCAAGACCAATAATACCAGTAGCCATAATTCATACTGACTGACCTCCCCGCGAAGCAGGCATGAATCCCGCCCGGCCCGCTGGTCCACGTCAAAATCCAGTAGCTCGTCGAGCAGCTTCAACAGCAAAAAAAAACTCAGCGCCACACTCCAGCTCGCGATGGCCAGCCAGGTAGCAAGTGATTGCGCAGACAATGCGCTTGTTGCCAGAAACACACTGGAAAACAACAACCAGTCCTGCCATGAAAATGCCTGCCGGCCCCAGGACAGCCAGCGCAATGCAGTTTTCACCTGCGGCACACCAGGCCAACAGCCCCATCCAGTTGCACCTCGTCGCCATCTTTCAGCAAGGCACTGATGCCACGCAAACCCACCACGGCTGGGATGCCCATTTCACGCGCCACCACGGCAGAATGTGAAAGCACACTACCGCGCTCGACAATCAAACCAGATATACAAGGGAAAAATGGTACCCAGCCCGGGTCAGTACGTCGCGTCACCAGTATCTCCCCATTCAACTGCACATCGCGGGTATCGTGAACCACCTTGACCCGGCCTTGTACCAGGCCAGAGCTGCAAGGTATGCCCTGGTAACGCCCCGCGACATCATCAATCAAGCCTGCGGAGACGCTGTCATCGGCACTGACTACCACCATGCGTTCTGGCCGCAGTTCACCGTAGAAATGCAAGCGGGGTGGCACTTCATCCAGCAAGTGAAATACGGCTTGCTCACGCTGTCTTAAGGGAATAATCCCGCTTGCCACATCCTGACTGACAGCGCGCTGTTCTATCAGGCCAAATACCTCGTCTATGCTCAGCAGATAGATATGCTCCACCTTCAGCAACTGGCCATTCCTGACAAAGTTGGCACCCATCGCCCTGGTCAGGTAACGGACAAAACCAAACACCTTGGTCCTGTAGAAGCGCAGATCTTCCCTTTCTTTCACGCAAAGGCGGGCATTTTTTATCAGCCACGAAGCTAGCAAGCGTAAAAAAATATTATTGCCACAGCCTTGCATTACCTTTTGCTCAGCAGTTTTTGCAACCTGGGTGTGTTCACCATCGACATCTTGGCGAATGGCATCATCGGGCATGAGGTAATTTTTAAGCGCCTGTATGATAAAGGCAGGGTCATCCTTGATACTGATTTCTTCCAGCTTCAACTCATTGATGCAGCGAAATCCAAATTCATGGCGATAGGCATCCATGCGCTGCTTCAAGGCATGCCAGTCTGGCCCATGCCCTTTCTCTATCATTTGTTGCAATTCACGCACGCCATAGTTGCGCATGGCAAAAGTCAGATCAGGCACTTGCCTGATCCAGGCGGCGATGTCCATCAGCATATTGGTAGGAGCCACGCTGGCCATGCCACCCTGGCCGCACAGCAAATCATTATGCAATAGCGAGACTTGCTGCTCATCCTGGCAGATATAACGCTTCAGGAAGAGGCGCAACAAACCATGGAAGGTCTCGGCAAAAAAATCATTGATGATGGGCGCACGCCAGTCGTTCAGGAGACGCTGCTCCACCCTGTCATAGGTGGCCAGTAATTCGACATTGTTCAAACCTGACATATCCAGTTGCATGTATGGCTGCATGAATACATCAAAATCACTGGCAAAGCGGCGGCATATGCAGTGACGGCGCAGATAGAAATAAGTCATGCGCACACCAGCAGTCAGGGCACGCCAGCCAGATGCCAGACGCCCGCGCTGCATGGTATGAGCAAGCCCGGCTGTACCCGACCTTGCCTGGACACCGATGGAGGCATCGAAGTTTTTTTTATTGGTATCAAAAAATGGCAGCAATGAGAGGCTGCGATACCAGCTATTCAAATTGTAGTAAACATGGCCCTGGTAGTAAGCCAGCATATTGCGAAATACGGGCTTCAGGCTTTGTATTTCAGACGCAGGTACGCCAAACAAACCGTAAAACTGTTCATAAACTTTTTCATATACCCTGCTGGCAAAAGAAAAAGTCAGCGGTGAAGTCACACCGGAAAAACTTTCTACAATATTGGAATTGTCCAGTATGGTCCTTGCCGAGAACTTGCAGATATGCGAGAGATTGGAAACTGGTCTGGCCTGCAGGATGTATAACTGGTCTTTGACAAATCCCCACTCTATGTCTTGCGGTATGCCACCGTAAGCCAGTTCTATATGATGTGCTATCTGGGTCAGTTGCTGCACTTGTGCATCAGTGAGACACTCCTTGAGCGCGATTGCGGCATCAACATTTTTTCGCTTCAGGCCATGACCTTGCTCCTCATCAAAGAACAGGCCTGCCGCTTTTTCGACGATGACTTTTCTGACGACTGCACCTGACTCATCTATATACCAGGTATCGCAATCCATCTCGCCGGAAACCACGCCCTCGCCTGCGCCAAAGCTGGCACTGATTACCATTTCATCGGGGTTGCAATTCATGGGGTTGCCGGTAAACACCAGACCGGATACGTCTGCAAACACCATGGTCTGCACGACCACGGCAGGCCTTATGCAATCACGCGTCAAGGCATGCTCAGATCGATAGGCAAAGCTGCGGTCATTATAGGCCGAGGCATAACATGCCAATATCTTGCTGAAGATAATTTCATCAGCAGGGACGAACAAGAAACTGTCTAGCTGACCGGCAAAAGAATGGGTGCTAGCATCTTCATCAACTGCTGATGAGCGTACAGCAAAATACTCACCCTGCCCCACCAGCAACCGCAAAATTTCTTGCTCGGTGATGGTATCGAGTTTCTTGTCCAATATCAGTTGGCGTGCTGCTGCCATGGCGGCGTCACGTTCTGCTCCAACACTATTGGACGCGGTGAGGCAAAGCCTGTCAAGCACGGGCAAATCAGTACCCATCAATTCTTCAAAGAAGGCAACTGGCAATACAATGAAATAAGGAACCTGGAAACCCGCGCGGCTCAAAGTCAATAAATTTTTACCCTTGCCACCCAATTGAGTGACACTGGCATCCGTCTGTGTCGAAGACGATGAGATAATTTCAGTTTGCATGTATTTCCTGGATACTGGATGGAGGGAGCAAAGAGTAAGCGATGCCTTCCCCTTGCTTGACCAGGGTTTCTATACCCTGGGCGCTGTGCTGCCGGATATCGGCATCGATGCTGATTACCCCTGCCTTGAAAAGTAAAATGATGGTAGAGCCACCAAAATCGAAATAGCCTTTTTCTTCGCCGCGTTCGACCAGGCCACCACCAGCCTTGTGCTGGTTGATGCGGCCAACCACCAGCGCGCCCACATCAACTTGTATGACCTCGCCAAAGTTGCGGGTTTGTATATTGCAAAATTCGCGCTGGTTTTCAGTGAACACTGCCAGCATGTTTTGCAAGGCCAGCGGGCTGACAGAATGCAGGTAACCATTGATACGCCTGACCGGGCCCTGCATGCCGTGGTCGATATGGATGAAGCGGTGATAATCGGCCGGTGCCAGCCTGAATACCAGACAATCGCCATCGCGATATCCAACTGCCAGTGCCTCATCGCGCAGCAGTTGCACCAGGCTGAAATGCCGCCCCTTGACTGGCAAGACCTGGTCGGCTTGTATCTTCCACACCGACAGACGGGCATCAGCTGGAGAAAACAGGATACGCTGATCATCGGGTACAGGACGGGACTCCGCTTTCAGCTTACGCGTGAAAAAAGCGCTGAAACAGGGATAGGCATGCAAGGGCAGTTCGACCTCGGCAACATTGATGTCGTACTGCTCGACAAATGCCTGGATTTGACTGGCAGAAGACTTGCGCGACTTCAACCAGCCATACAGTCTTGAAAACCAGGCTCTCTTGATGAAGATATCCGCCAGCGCCAGGCCAAGAGGGTGACCGTAAAAAAACTGCATGAAGCTTTTTTCAAACACTTGCTCGCTGACCAGGCGTGCCTGCTTCCTGTCATACAGCGTGATTTCAGAAACAGCACTCATGCACCGGCGCTCACAGTTCTGGCACTACCCGGTTTGCGAAAGCGCAGACGTGAAATGAACAGGCTGCCAATCAGCAGCGGCCACACATGCAACAGCCACAATAACCACGACAGAGGCCAAGACAGCAAACCCGGCAGCATGGTCACAGGCAAAAGCAAGGCAGCATATGTCACGGGCAAGCCACTGTAATACTTGCCGCGGCTGTCTTCCAGCAAACCATGCACAGTAAAATAAGCAAGCCGCAATACGGCGCAGGCCACATAAAATCCTGCACACAAATAAAAGCTGACAGATGGTGATGGCTGTAAGGCATAGATGAAAACCATGGGTGCCATGCCAAAATTGATGACATCAACCAGGCTGTCAAGCGTCTGGCCAAACTGGCTTTGTGCATCACTACGCTTGCCATGGGCTGACATGCGGCGTGCCACATGGCCATCCAGCAAATCGCAAATGCCTGCACACCCCAGCGCCAGTAGCGCAAACCCAGGATAAGCATGCAATGACAGTATCATGCTAGACAGGCCGCACAGCATGCCCGCCAGCGTAATGAGATTGGGAAGATTAAGATAAGCGAGTATCAGCATGGTGCATTCAGAATTTTTGATTTTTCAATTTCAACTGGAACAGCAGCCAGTTCACCATCAGATGCAAACCACCGCAGATAATGACGATCTTGACGGCATCTATCCATTGCAAGGGCATCAACAGCATCGCCAGCAATAAACAGCCAAGGACAGAATCAATCTGGTCAATGACGATGAATAACCTGCCCTTCCAGCCGCGGCTATTCTGGCCGGGTGCGATGTCCAGTCGACGCTTGACATAGCTGTTAGGCAGCTCTGCCAGCACATAGGCCAGGCCCAGCAGGGCACCTATCAGTGCGGCTTTGAACAAGCCTTCAAGGCTGATAGCTCCCGCCAAATTGAGGAGCAAGAAAATCAGGATGGACCAGCAGGCAGTGCCTATCACCATGCCCCAAAAACCCTTCCAGGTTTTGTTGGCGCCAAACAGGCGGCGGCCATCTCTGGCAAGGCGGCCCGCATCCATGGGATGTTTCCAGCTATCGAGCCATTTTGATTTGACAAACACCATATTGCTGACACCACCCAGCAGCACAGGTGCAATCACCTGCGTCCACAATGCTGCCTCATTCATGGATGACCTCAACCAGGCCACGCCCGCCATCTATGCGCACCAGTTGGCCATCCACCAGCAAGCCTGTCAGGTTTTTGACGGCCAGCACGGCTGGTATGCCATATTCACGTGAAATCACAGCGGCATGGGACAGCAAGCCGCCTGTCTCGGTCGCCACTGCCGCCAGCAAGGGGAATTTTGCGGTCCAGCCGGGATCAGTAAAACGGGTGATAAGAATATCGCCCTTCTCCAGTCTTTCTGCATCCTGGATGTTGGCTATTACCTTGACCCTGCCTTCGACTATGCCCTGGCTGCAAGGTATGCCCTTGAAACTGGTGGCTGCTACGCTGGCATCCGACAATTCTGCCGTTTGCAAGAAACCTGCGCCTATCTCATCTGGTGGTGTGAAATGGCGGAAGGACTGGTAATAATCGCGATTCTTGCGCCAACTCTGGCTGGCACTGGTCGCATCCAGGCTGCCATCCAGTACGGCAACGACTTCATCTTTACTGAGATGGAAAATATCCTCGACCTGGTCGAGTATGCCTGCACTCTGCAAGTGCTTGCCCACTCGCAATGTCAGTTGCCTTACCCAGTAATAATAAGCCGTTGACAGGTCGCGTAATTCTTCACGCCACCACAGGTAGTAGCGCAATTCTTCAATTTTCTTCAGCATGCCTGCACGTTTATGGAAAGGCAGGCTGGCAGCGAATTGCCGGAGTTTTTCTGCATGCCTTTCAGCCTGCTCATGTACGCCGTCATGGGGATTACTACCCTCCCCCAGTGCCAGGCATTGCTTGAGGTTTTCAAAAATGAATTGCGGGTTTTCACCGAAGCGTTCTACGGTAATATCAAGTTCACGGGTGGAACGATATTTGTGACGTTCCACCACGGCTGCCACCTTGTCCATACCCATGAATGGTGAACCCTGCTTCCAGTCAGCGATGAGTTGCGCCATGGGTGTATCCGTCCAGTAGGCTGCTGCAATCTCGTTCTTGCGCAAGTCTTGTGCGCAATCCCATAAATCTATATTCAGGTGCAGGTGGGACAAGCCAGCCAGGCCAGAAATAAAATCCAGTACAGTGTAGTTGGATTTTAATTTCTTGAAATCATCACGGAACAGGGTCATCACATTATTGGTACTGAAAATGTGATGGAAATAGGTGTACTCGCTGCGGTAATATTCTTCGTTGACAAAGCGGGTATAGAAAGCAGGCAAGTCTTTATCCGACAAATTTGCCAGTACCTCTGGCAAGGCTTCCAGTCTGGCCATTTGTTCCTGCTTGAAGCCAGCCAGGCGCGACTTGCTGCGCCAGATAATCCATTTCAGCCGTATCAGCACATTCACGCCACGCGCCAGTATCTTTGCCGTCATCGGCGTTACATGGCCATTACCTTCATAGTTGACCTTGACGCCCACGCTTTCATCGAATTCACGCTCGACGAAGCCAGGCAGGGTTTTCACCCCGGCCTTGATGGCGCTCAGGTTCCAGTAAGGACGGGCAAAGAACATGCGCCCCCAGGCATCTACCTTGAATTCAGGATGTATGCGTATGCTGCTGGTGTAGTTTGGACAAATCGCTTCCCAGATATAGTCGTAGAGCGACCACATATAGGTCGAACATACGGAAGAAGAGACGCCGCCATCCTTGAAGTCGGCATTACTCCACTCCATATTGACGCCGGCATAATGAATGGCGGTAATCGGCCTGGCTTGTACGAAGTAAAACTGGCCGTCCTGCATGGTCCATTCTATGTCTACCGGGAAGCCATAGGATTTTTGTATGCGCAAGCATTCCTGTGCCAGCGACAATACCTGTGCTTCATCGAGGACAGGACGCGAAGCTTGCTGATCATCCAGCATCTCGGTTTCATTGCTGCCATCCGCCTGCGCAAGGATGCGCAGGGCCTTGTGATGGATATCCCTGCCTGTCAATTGCTCGCGATACCAGTCATAGCGGTACTGGTCAGGTGTCATCTGCCCGGCCACCAGGGCCTCACCCAGGCCAAAGCAGGCTTCAATCACCATCTCGGTATCATGCCCGCTTTGCGGATTGACAGAGAATGCCACGCCACTGGCATCGGCAATGACCATACGCTGGAGTATGACGGCCATGCTCCCCTGTTCAAGTGCAATGCGGTTATGCGCGCAGTAGCGCACCACACTGTCGCCAAACAGCGAAGCCCAGCACTGCCTGATGGCATCCTGCAAGGCCAGTTCACCGCGCACATTCAATACTGTTTCATAGATACCGGCAAAAGAAGCACCTGCCAGATCTTCTTGCGTGCAACTGCTGCGCACAGCCCAGGCCGCGTCTTGCTGAGTCTCACTCAACTGGCGCAAGGCAAGGCTGATATCAGGCGGCATGCTGCCTGTCAGCAGGCATTGCCGGAAAGTAGTGACGGCATCATTGACACCAGCCGCATCCGGTGTGCGCAACTGTTCCAGCACTGACTCCTGCATTGCTGAGAGCTGGTTATGTAGAATGAAATCCCGAAAAGCCTGAGTGCTCAGTACCAGGCCATCTGGTACTTGCACACCTATTTTCAACAAAGCCAGCAGCGAAGCTGCCTTGCTGCCAACGATGGCCAGCGCATCTTCCTGCTCCTGCAGTTCAGAGAAGGTATAGAGGTTTTTCATTTGAGACATCAGTAACTCGCTTCCAGGCGCGGACGCGCCAAAGTCAATCCATGCAATTTGGCGAGCCGGGATATCTCTTGCACCTGGTCCTTGGTGATCTTGCCATAGCTATAGTGGGATTTCAGATTGGCAAAACCCATGATGATGGTTTCTGCATTGCAGGCAAAAGCCAGGCCCGGCTCCAGTGGTATGCCTGGTATGGTGTAGGCAGAATCCAGTGGCAGCCTGACCATGCCGCCCTGTATCACCACGACATTGCTGCATTGCTCGCGCACCGAGGCATCGACATCCAGCGGTACGGCAATATCGCAAATAACCACCGGCCCCTCTGCTATGTGCTGCGGATAAATCAGGGCAGCGGGTGTGGTGCTGGCGCCGAGTATCAGGTTGGCTTCTGTCAGGTCATCGAGGTTTTCACTGATACTTATGGGAGGATTAAGCGTTTCGTCCTGCAAAGCCTGATACAGATAGGCACCAATATCGCCAGGACGCGCAGCAGCAGGCAGGGCCAGCAGTTTCTTGACGCAGACATACGCTGCCAGGGCTTGTGGCACACCGTTTAATTTTTCTCCTGTACCCAGTTTGACCAGCAAGTCTTCAAACGCTTCATCGTAAATATTTTTTGCGAGCTGCTGCATGCGCTTGACAGAAGCTGTCGTACCTATCAGCAGCAAGCGTGGCACGTGGCTGGCCATGAGCTCGGAATAAATGCTGGCGATATTGCCAGCCGCACCCACCGCAGCGAAACAGCTTTGTTCCAGCGCTATACCTTGTTCGGCAGCGGTATCCAGCAAGGCTTGTATGCCCATGGCCACGGTCAGCGAATTGCCACTGGTCAGCGCCACATCCTGGCGCAACTGGACACGCTTGCAGTTGCCTGTCACGACAGAACTATAGCCACCAAAACCTATGGCTTCGCAGCCGCGTTCGACCGCATAGTCAACTGCCCTTTGCACGCAATCCCGTATTTCATGTTGCTTGCCCGCCTTGACTTGTTCGACAATCATTTCTGAATCAAAATAAAGCGTGATGAATTCCAGCAGCACGCGCTCACCGGTGATGGACTCGATGACTTCTGACTTATGCACCAGTGGCCCCACCATGGGACTGAGCTTGCGCAACCAGGCAGATGCTTCTGCATCGCTGAAGTTGGCCAGCGAAGGGTCCCAGTGACGTAAATTGGAAATGATGGATAAGTGGCCGAGAAAAGCGACTTTCTTTTGCACATTTACTTCTGCACCTGCTTGTGCATCTACTTCTGGTGCGCTTGTGGCGTATGGGAACATGGCGCGGTAATCATCCATCTCATCCAGAGCAGGCACATGCCGGTTACCGATGATGTAATTACTCATCTCATAGGCATTTTGCCGGCGCAGGATTTCACAGACATGGGTCAGTGCTGCCATCAGTTTCTGGCATTCTTCATCCGTGATCAGCGCCGCAGGTTCCAGCCTGATGGTAGCCGGGCTGGACAAGGTAGGCGCCACCCGTATGCCATGCTTGTTCAACAGATACCCGGCTATCACATAGCCGAGTCGCCCCTCCATGAAGATATCGCGCAAGGTCGTACTGCCATGCTCACGTGGCATAAACTCCAACCCTAGCAAGAGACCTGCGCCACGCACTTCACGTATGACTTCAGGGTAAGCCTTTTGCAAACCATTCAGCGCCTCTGCCAGTTTGCGTCCCTTGCTGGCACATTGCTCGAGCAGGCCTTCTTGCTCAATCACATCCAGTACCTGGCAAGCCAGGCTGGAAGAATAATCATCCTCAGCAAAAGTGGAGCTGTGCAAGAGGCCAAATTCTGGTTCATACCACTCTTGATCCACCAGTATCGCGCTGATTTTTGCCAGTGCACCGCCCAAGCTTTTTCCCAGCAGACAGATATCGCCACGTATCCCCATTTGCTCTGCATACAGCAGGCTGCCTGTGCGCCCCATGCCGGTTTGTATTTCATCCAGCACCAGCGGGAAATCATGGGCATCGGCACATGCGCGCAAACCCTGCAGATAACCGATATCAAGAGGATGGACACCGCCCTCTCCTTGTATGGGTTCCACAAAAAATGCAGATACATTGCTAAATTCCTGCCTTTGCAGAATCAGCTCGCCATCGTTCTCCTGCACGGTATGCAAATACACCCTGCTGCTGGCGATCACGTCCTGCACCGCATCAAGCTTGCCTGGTGCAATAAAATGAACAGGTGCGCCAAGACGTTCAAAGGGTTGCCGGTAGCTGCTGTTGTTCGTCAGTTGCAAAGCCCCTGTAGTCTTGCCATGGAATGCTCTCTCCAGGCCCAATAAGACCGGGCGGGCCGATGCGGCCTTGTGATTGAATTCCGCCAGCAAGGCAAATTGCTCAGACAGTGGCAAAGTGCTGGCAGCCTCACCCAATAAGCCGTTCAAGGTGCTCAAGTCAGCAGCCCGCATATTCAGGCCTTCGCTTGCTGCTCTGGCAGCTTCATACAAATCGCCGTCTATACGTTTTTGGAGGCGGTCTATGCGGGCGCGCTTGCCAAATTCAGCCAACTTCAGCGCCAGCTCGACTGCTTCAGCACCGGAGTTGGCCTGCAAGACCATATGCGGCCTGCCGGTGGTGGCTTGCATGTGTTCCGCCAGCCGCCGTCCCAATTCACCTGCATGTTTGCGCATGCCCAACTGGCCGTGATGCACCATGCCGCCCTGTAGCATGGCAACTGCATGTGCCACCAGTTGTGGATGATTGTGCCCCAGCAGCGTGGAGCCGTAGCCGCCGAGGAAGTCGATGACTTCTTTTTCATTTCCATCGTCTTCGTGATACCAGAGGCGACTGCCTTCGCCCTTGAAATAATGCTTGTCCAGACCTGCGATGTTCAACATTTCACTTAATCTGGGCTGGCAGTACTGCGCATAATCAGAGGAAGAAACTGTATTCAACTGCGGATTCATCTTATTTCTGTTTCCTGAATAAAAACATTGCCCGGTGATACAAAAACTTGGCCTGAGTACAAAATCAAAGTGTGAAAATACCTAAACCCAGGCCATGAAATGGCAGGCACATACTCACAATAACGATCCAGACAACGAGGGGAGGACGGACCAAGATGGCCCGAAGATTTGTTTTATATTAATATCAATTAAGCATGCCCCACAAAGATTACGATAGAATCATCCATCTATTTTTCTGGTACATAAAATGCTAAATATCAGACGGCTGGCGTTGTTATACGGGCAAAGAACAGGTATCAACTCATGCAAGGTGCATGCATGAATCCGGCTGACAAATCCCTGCATCAGGACATAGACCGCATTTATCAGCAGGAATCGCGACGGGTATTTGCGACCCTGGTGCATTTGCTGGGCGATTTTGATCTGGCAGAAGAAGCCCTGCATGAGGCCTTCAAGGCAGCGCTTGAACAATGGCCAGAGAAAGGCATGCCCGAATATCCCTACGCCTGGCTGGTGTCGGCAGGACGCTATAAGGCGATAGATAGCATACGCAGGCAAAAACGCTTTGATCCGCTGGACCAGCACATGGAAACCGTGGAAGCACTGGTGGATGAAAGCGCACAACCAGGTAAGCCTGCAGCCGCAGCATCGCTGATGGAAGACGACAGGCTACGTCTAATCTTCACTTGCTGCCACCCGGCACTGGCCGCAGATGCCCAAATCGCGCTGACGCTGCGTGAAGTCTGTGGCCTGACAACGGAAGAAGTCGCTCATGCCTTCCTGACTCCGGCACCTACCCTGGCACAGCGCATCGTGCGTGCCAAGGCAAAAATCCGAGATGCAAAAATTCCTTATCAAGTTCCTGAGCAAGAAGAACTGCCAGCCCGCCTGCATAGTGTACTGAGAGTGATTTATCTGGTTTTTAATGAAGGCTATTCCAGCTCAGCCGGTGAATCTGCATTGCGCCTTGACCTGGCAGAAGAAGCCATACGGCTGACACGCCTGCTGCAAGAGTTATTGCCAGAGCCAGAAGTCAGTGGTTTGCTGGCACTGATGTTACTGCATGAATCACGCCGCCCTGCCCGCACCGATAAATTGGGAGAATTGGTCTCCCTTGATGAGCAAGACCGGCAATTATGGGATCAAACACTGATACAGGAAGGGTCAACATTGGTGGAGCATTCCTTGCGCTCCGGCCGTTTTGGAGCATATACCTTGCAGGCGGCAATTTCTGCCGTCCACTCAGAGGCAAGTGCATACGCCGATACCGACTGGCCGCAGATCGTTGGCTTGTATGATGCACTCTTGCGCGTCGAAGCCAGCTCCATCATAGAATTGAACCGGGCCATCGCTCTTGCCATGTGTGCTGGTGGATTGAAGACAGGCTTGCAGTTGGTGGAAGCCTTGCTGGAAAAAGACGAGATGCGTAACTACCATCTGGCCCATGCAGCCAGAGCTGAACTGTGTCGCCGCAATAGTGATCTGGCGCAGGCAAGGCTGTCCTATGAACAGGCACTGACACTCTGCAAACAGGGACCCGAAAAGCGCTTTATTGAACGCCGCTTGCAGGCATTAACAAATTAAAAGGCTATCTGACACATGCCATCTTTACCCATGCAACAAAAGAAACCTCATTATTTACCAAGGAGATATATGCCAGAACTGCACCACATCCTTCCCGCTTTGTTAATCAGTCTGCTTCCTGCATTTTGCATGGCTGAAGCGACACCCATTTCGCCTGGCCTTGCCTGCAAGTCTGAGAAGCAAGCAATCAATGAAGAAGGTTTTGTAGACATAGGCGGCATACCGCAATGGATCACCATCAAGGGCAAGCATTGCGGCAACCCCGTCATCCTGGTCTTGCATGGCGGCCCCGGCAATACCATGAGCCCCTATGCCAGCGCCATTTATGGTGCCTGGGAAAAAGACTACACCCTGGTGCAATGGGACCAGCGCGGTGCGGGCAAGACCTATGGCAAAAATAAACCAACAGAAGCGACGTCTTTGACAGTTGCACAAATGGCTGAAGATGGTGTCGCATTGGCAACTTATCTGACCCAACATCTGGGCAAGAAAAAAATCATTTTGACTGGTAGCTCCTGGGGTTCGATACTCGGCGTGCAAATGAGTTTATCGAAACCTGAATTATTTTATGCTTATGTAGGTACTTCGCAAATCATCAGCTACAAAGAGAACCAGACCGCCAGCTATAACAAGGTAATTGCTCTGGCACAGGCTGCGGGCGATCAGGAGACCGTTGCAAAAGTGCGTGCACTTGGCCCGCCACCGTGGAGTAATCCACGCAATTTCGGCATCTTGCGCAAGGTAATCAGAAAATATGAAGCGCAGCGCACAGCCCCTGCACCAGCAACATGGTGGGCACCAGAACCAGCCTACGCGACACCAGCGGCCCAGGCTGATTATGAAGGCGGTGAAGATTACTCTTTCCTGAAGTTTGTCGGCTACAAGGGTGACGGCATGCTCAGCAAAGTAGACTTTGCTTCTACCGCCACCAGATTTGCTCTCCCGGTTTTTTTCGTCCAGGGTGCAGAAGATTTGCTGACCATGCCTGAGATTACCCGCCAGTATGTGGATAGCATTACTGCGCCGCAAAAAGAATACATCCTGGTGCCACGAGTGGGACATGATCCAAATTTACCGTTTATAGAGGCACAATTGAAGTTGCTTAATGAGCGTGTTCGCCCGCTGAGCAATTAATGCCCATTGGCAATTTCATGTCTGTCTAAGAAAATAAAAAAATATTTTTGGTTTAGTGTCGATTTACTGTCCAGCCATTCGACTATCAGATGTGGAGATACTTTCACACGATAGTCCAACAATTTTATAAAGGAAATATCCATGCCACATCCTGTCGCTTACCTGTCTTTCAATGGCAACTGCAAGGAAGCCATGTACTTTTATGAACAAGTTCTGGGCGGAAAAATCACCGTCATGATGAGTGGTGCCGATTCACCCATGGCAGCCATGATACCGGCGGAGTCTGCCCACCGCATCCTGCATGCACGCCTGGAACTGGCAGATGGTGGCTTGCTCTATGCGGGTGACTGCCCACAGCAAATGCCCTATGACGGTATCAAGGGCGTCTCATTTACGCTGAATTACGATACCACAGAAGAAGCCGCCAGGATCTTCAACGCACTGGCAGAAGGCGGCCAGATCACCATGCCGGTACAACCTGCATTCTGGGCAAAATCCTGGGGTATGCTGATCGACAAATACGGCACGCCATGGATCATCAATGGCGAGCAACTGCCACTGTAACCTGATCAACGTTAATCCATCCTTGCTGGAGCAGCTATGAAATACCTATGCCTGGTTTATCTCGACAATGAACACTGGAATGCCTGTCCTGACGAAAAATGTGCCGTGTATGCCCAGGGCTTGCTGGACAGTGGTCATATGCTTGCAGCCGAGCCTCTGCATCCCGTACACACTGCAACGACCGTCAGGGTAAGGAACGGGCAATTGTCAGTCACCGATGGCCCATTTGCAGAAACCAAGGAAATGCTCGCCGGTTTTTATCTCATTGATGCCAGGGATTTGAATGAAGCCATACACCTGGCTTCAAAAATCCCGCCAGCCCAGCATGGCAGTATAGAAATACGCCCGGTGCGCACACTGGACTTGCCAGCAGCGATAGCAAATTAAAGGAGAACGACATGCACACGAAAATCTTTGTCAACCTGCCTGTGAAGGACCTGGCCCGCGCCAAAGAATTCTGGAGCAGCCTGGGTTACAGCTTTGACGCCAAATTCGCCGGTGAAAAATCCGCCTGCATCATTTTGGGTGAAAGCATTCTGGTCATGCTACTGGTAGAAGATCTCTTTGCCGGTTTCGCCCACAAACCCGTTTGCGATGCGCATGAGCGGGTGGAAGTCTTGCATGCTCTGACTTGCGATAACCGAGAACATGTCGATACTCTCATCGCAAAAGCCAGGGCAGCCGGTGCCACCATCCCCGATGAAGCAGATGATGATGGCTTCATGTATGCACAGGGTTTTTATGATCTTGACGGTCATGGCTGGAATTGCTGTGCATGGTCAACTGAAGCTGAATGCAAATAAATCGACATGACTCGCTGAGCCTGCCCGTACCGCTCAGTAACACTACTACAAATTAAAGGAAGACAAAATGCATAAGCAAATTTTTGTAAACCTGTCTGTCAAAGACCTACCCCGTTCCAAGGAATTCTGGAGCAACCTGGGTTATAGTTTTGAAGCAAAATTCACCAATGACCAGGGTGCCTGCATGGTGCTTGGAGAAAACCTGTTCGTCATGTTGCTGATAGAAGAATTTTTTGCCGGCTTTACCAACAAACCCATTAGCGATGCACGTGAACGTACTGAAGTATTGAACTGCCTGTCCTGCGACAGCCGCGAACACGTCGACAGCCTGGTGTCCAAGGCAAAAGCGGCGGGTGCCACAGTACCCAAGGAACCCGTAGACCATGGTTTCATGTATGTGCATGGTTTCCACGATATTGACGGTCATGGCTGGGAATTCGTGCACATGGTAGCCGAAGGCGATTGTAAATAAATCTGCGCAAGCTGGAGCTGCCCCACCAAACCGCTTGTTCTTCAGGCGGTTTTTTTATGAGTATTACTATCGCTTTCATGCAATTCGTCACGGCATATTCAAGCTTGGTCACATTGTCTGTCACCTCCCTTTTCTGACGCAGCACACTTGGATATCTCTATGTATAACTCCTCATGTCGCGGGAAATATGAAATGAAAATGTTTAGCCAGGCCAACAATCTATGCAGGTTCACCTCCTTTTTGTATCGTTTGATTAACTGTTTCATCCTTAGTCTGTTCGCGGCAGCTTCTACGCATGCAGCAATGCCAGATGCTGGCCATGACATTCAACCAGGTATCATCTATCACCGTACTGGTGATGAGGTGTTGACGGGGGATTTATACCGTCCCAAGAAAAACGGGAACCATCCTGTGCGGATTGCAGTGCACGGCGGTGACTGGCGTTTTGCCGATGCCAGCCTGTATAAGCACTGGGGACCGTATCTGGCAATGAATGGCTATGCCGTACTTGCGGTCAATTATCGTCTTGTGAAAGACAAGACTAATCTCTACCGGCCGGCAGTCCATGATGTACGAGCTGCCGTGCAATTCTTGCGTCAGCAAGCTGCGACTTACCAGCCTGATCCTGATCGCATAGGCTTGATGGGTGATTCTGCAGGGGCGCAGCTTGCGACTCTCGTTGCGCTGGCTGGTGATCAGCCTCCGTTCTCGGATGGCATGAATCCCACGACAAAGGTCAAGGTGTGCATAGGTATTTATGGCAGTTATGATTTGGCTGTGAAATGGGAGCATTCGAACCGCTGCTACCCTGATAATAATATTGCCCAGGGCTTCCCCGGCAGCAGTCTGATCGATAATCGAAAAATCTATTTTGAAGCATCACCGTTGTCGTATGTGACGCGTGATAATAATCGCACGCAGTTCTTGTTCAGCTGGGGGGCGAAGGATAAATTTGTTGATCCTGAAGAACAGTCGATGACTTTCATGCATGCCTTGAAGCAGGCGGGGTTTTCTGTGAGTTCTGTCGTGTTGAAAAATGCTGGGCATTATTGGGCTTCTGAGCCTATCAAGGTACCGGGGACTGATTCTGGGTATTTGGCACCGCGATTATTGCAGTTTTTAAAGGAGAAACTGTAGGGGATTTATTCCTGCAGCACTGTAGTAGATGTTCAGATATTTGCGTTGCTTATGCAACGGGATATTGATTGAACTGCCGCCCCCTCGAAGTCGTCATTCCACCGGGCTGGCGCTCCAGCGTGCTTAAAGCTGGAATCCACCGAGCTGCCGCTCCAGCGACGTTCGTAGCAAGCTATTTAAAAAATTAATTTCAGATTTATTCGTGTTTTACGCATCTTTTATTAATCACCTGCAAGCGTCATTTACGATTGCAGGTCGGGGGTAGCCCGACAGCTACATACCTTTCTTGCGTCGCCAAGAAAGGTATGCCAAAGAAGGCGACCCAGGCGTCGCTGCCCCCTGAAGGGGGTTCCCTTTGCTACGAGGCAAAAAATGGGAAGGCTCGAAAACTCGCTGCGCTCAAACATCGATCCTTCTTTTTCCATTTTCAGCCTCGCAGCAAAGGCATCGACACATGGGAACGACAAAAGTCAAAAGCAACGTCAACACGACGTATTTACATATTTCTCAAGCTAGTGGTGATTCAACGTTCTGGATCTCCATAGAAAAACCCGCCAATCAATATGGCGGGTCTTTTTACTTCTGCACTAATTCAACTCACTCAAACTTCTTAGCCACTTCCGCAATCCGCTTACCGAACAATTTCGCCGTTTCCAGGTCACCTGGCAGCGGGCCTTCTTCTGGTGAAGAGTCGGATGGGGATTGTGTCATCAAGCCGCTGAAGCTGCCGACGTAGTTGATGTCGTTGCGTGTGGCCGCTTTGCTGTTGGCTGGCATCAGGCCTGTACCTACCCAGATCATGGAGTGCTGCTGGGACAGGGTGAACAAATAATGCAGAGTGGACAGCTTGTCGCCATTCATGGTGGCAGAATTGGTAAAACCTGCGGCAATCTTGTCTTTCCAGACCTGGCTATACCAGGGCTTGGAAGAAGCATCGGCAAATTTTTTGAATTGCCAGGATACTGTACCCATGTAGGTTGGCGAACCAAAAACAATGGCATCAGCAGCGGCCAGGGTTTCCCATTGGGCGTCGCTGATATTGCCTTCGGCATCAATCTTGATGAGTTCAGCATCGGCACCAGCAGCAGCGGCACCTGCGTGTACTGCTTCTGCGGCCTTGGTTGTGTGGCCATAACCTGAATGATAAATAATCGCGACTTTAGACATGTTTTACTCCAGTGTGGATATTGAGTTTTTACGCAAAAAGACAAATCACTGGCGTGTTTTCACACCAGTGATTTGCCCGTGTTCACAACTTAATGGGGCAGATCAAATACCAGCA
Source organism: Undibacterium sp. (assembly GCF_030683615.1). Classification (NCBI taxonomy): domain Bacteria; kingdom Pseudomonadati; phylum Pseudomonadota; class Betaproteobacteria; order Burkholderiales; family Oxalobacteraceae; genus Undibacterium; species Undibacterium sp. Next base: position 187,555 of record NZ_JAUXQE010000035.1, on the reverse strand, counting down.
CTTCTGCCTGTTTGCCTTGCTCCAGCACGAGTTTTTCTTCGGCTGTCATCATCACGGCATCACCTTCTTTCAGAGATATGCCATTTACTTGCAATTGACCACGAGCCACATGGACATAGGTCAGGCGATCAGTTGCCAGCGGCAATTCCTGCCTTTGTTCTGCATCAAACAAACCAATTTGCAGACGTGCGTTCTGGCGGATTTTGATGGAGCCATCGGCACCATCGCCGGAGACCACGAGGCGCAAGCGGCCCTGTTTTTCTTCACGGCTGAATTCTTTTTCACCGTACAGAGGTTCACCACCCAACTGGTCCGGCTGTATCCAGATTTGCAGCAAACGTGTGTGCTCGTTATTGGCCGGATTAAACTCCGAATGGCGCACACCAGTGCCTGCACTCATGTACTGCACATTACCTGGACGTATCGTACTGCCATTACCCATGCTGTCTTTGTGCGCAATCGCACCTTCGAGCACATAAGTAATAATCTCCATGTTCTGGTGCGGATGTGTACCAAAACCCATGGCAGGAGCGATCCAGTCATCATTAATCACACGCAAGGGGCCAAAGCCCATGTGTTGCGGATCGTAATATTCTGCAAATGAAAAACTGTGATGTGATTTCAGCCAGCCGTGCTCGGCGTGGCCGCGTTCTTGTGATGGTCTGAGCGTAATCATATAAGTCCCTTTCAAATTTCCTGAAGAATGTGTTCAGGCGATGTAGGCACTATATACGTGCAAACTTTTTGACATAAGGGTAGAATTTCATACAACTCATTCAAATTATTTGAACAAGCATGAATCTGACTCTTGAGGCCCTGCAAATCCTCGATGCGATAGACCGCAAGGGCAGCTTTGCGGCGGCTGCGGCGGCCCTGGATAAAGTGCCCTCGGCCATCACTTACAGCATACGCAAGCTGGAAGAAGATCTGGACGTGCTGCTATATGACAGGCGTGGCCATAGAGCCAAGCTAACGATCGCAGGGGAAGAGCTACTGATGCAGGGCAGGCACTTGCTGAACGCGGCTCAAGAACTGGAAAACCGCGTAAAACGCGCCGCCAGCGGCTGGGAAGCGGAGCTGCGCATCGTCATTGATGGCATCATACAATTCGAGGATATCATCCCCTTGATCAAGGAATTTGAACAACAGGCTTGTGGTACGCGTATCCGTATCAGCCAGGAGATTTTGTCTGGGGTCTGGGAAACCATGGTTTCTGGCCGTGCCGACCTGGCTATAGGTGCCGCCTATTACGGACCAGATGCGATACGCATGCAGGGCGAGTTCCAGACCCGTTTGCTGGGCAGCGTGGAATGGGTGTTTGCGGTGGCACCGCAACATCCACTGGCACAAGCTGAAGAACCGCTGACACCGGCGATTTTGCAAGCGTACAGGGCGATCGCTATCGGTGATACTGGCCTGACGCTGCCCTCAATGACGGCAGGCTTGCTAAGCGGGCAAGACACCCTGACCGTGCCTACCATGCATGCCAAGCTGGCAGCGCAACTGGCGTGCCTGGGATGCGGCCATTTGCCACGTCGCCTGGCTTTGCCACACCTGCGCAGCGGCGCGCTGATAGAAAAGAAGACCAGCGCCAACCGCCCGCCAGAAGACAACCGCCTGGTCTGGCGCAATGCCAACAAGGGCAAGGCATTGCTGTGGTTTTTACAAAAATTGCAAGACCCTGTCGTACAACGCATGTTGATAGGAAATTGAAGAATGTCCATGCCAACAGAAAAGATGACGCAAACATATACAGGACGTTTCGCCCCTTCACCAACTGGCCCCTTGCACATGGGTTCACTGGTCGCTGCCATGGCCAGCTATCTCGATGCAAAAGCCCATGACGGGCGATGGCTGCTACGCATGGAAGACCTGGATTTTGACCGCAATGTCAAAGGTGCAGGCCAGCATATCATCCACTCGCTGCAACGTTGCGGCATGCACTGGGATGGCGACATCACCTGGCAAAGCCAGCGCCAGCATCTGTATGAAGCTGCGCTGAAGAAACTGGGAGGCAATCTCTACCCCTGCGCCTGTTCACGCAAGGAAATCGCTGATTCTCGCCTGCGCCTGGGTGAAGCGGCCAGCCAGATATACCCTGGCACCTGTCGATATGGTCTTGCCCATGGCAAAATAGCCAGGGCATTGCGTCTGCGCGTGCCAGATTGCACTTATGAATTTCATGACCGTCTAGTCGGCAGGCAAACACAAAATGTTGCTAGGGAGGTAGGTGATTTTGTACTAAAGCGTGCCGACGGGTTTTGGGCCTATCAGCTTGCAGTGGTGGTTGATGATGCTGGCCAAGGCATAAGCCACGTCGTGCGCGGTGCCGATTTGATCGATTCCACAGCGCGCCAAATCTGTCTGCAAACTTTGCTTGGTTTGCCAACGCCAGCTTACTTGCATGTACCTGTGGTCACCAATGCAGATGGAGAAAAACTGTCCAAGCAAACTGGGGCACTGGCATTTGATCGCGGTGACAATGATATTTTGCATGAGGCATTGATACCAGCAGCTCAGTTTTTGGCTTTATATCCGCCAGCAAGTTTCAGCAACATAGAAGAGTTCTGGCAATGGGCAACTCTTGCCTGGAAAAACAAACTCGACAACACAACAATCTTGAGAGAAAGCGCCAACGCGTGATCGAAGGCGACTGGATACGCAGTGTTCTGCTAACTTCAGTTAACACAATAAAGTTGCTTGTAAATATCTGCCTTAGAATAAGGAGTCAAGTCGCAGGTCAGGGGCTAATCGGAACAGGATGCGGTGCCGCCATCAGTCTCTGCCATGACCCCGCCCATGACCATTTCCGCGACCATGATTCCGCTCGCGACCTCTTTCATTACCGCGCCCCCGCCCATCGTCGCGCCTGTCATACTCGTGTTCACGATAATAGCCATCGCGATAACGCGGCACTACCTGCGTGTTGTACCAGTTCTCTTGAACAAAGTACACCTGACGATCACAGGCATCGTAACGGTAGCAGCTTTTCCCCCATTTATTCCTGTGACCTGGTGGCACCACTAAATACATAGGTGGCCGTACTACATTTCCCCTTTGTACGATGCGCGGTTCACGGTAAATTACACTTGGTTGCGGGAAGTTTCCTATATCCACATGACCATAAAATCCTGGCTGTCCAAATTGCACTGAGACGCCAATATCCTGTGCCTGTGTCAGATTCGTTATGAATACTGAAGCACAAGCAGCACCTGCCAACAATATTTTACTGACTGTCATGGTTTTCATTGCATACCCCTTTTTATACTCGCTCCGAGAATTACTTACCGTGTTTATCATCCATAACGTTCATGCAGCGCATCTGGTAACTTCATTTGCGAACATTCTGAAGGCTTAGTCTTAAGCGGTCTGTACGTTAGCCAACACAATGACCGTACCTGGCATATCTTTACATATTGTCGGACACCTTATTCTCAGGAAAATCAGGGTATGCGCTTCGGACTATTTGTCATGTGAGTGGATATCATGAATGCCATTCTTCAAGCGGTGGGTTCCATTCCCCCAAAGAATTTCATCGTTGTATTCATCAATATAAACGGGTAAAAGTCTACGCTCATCCAGCAATTGATCCCAGTCTAGCAATATAGGAACAGTCTTATCGCTGCGCATTTGAAAAGCTGCCGCTTCGTCAAATTTACGCAATATTCCCCACACTGTTAATTGGTCCCGCACGGCATTTTCTTTCAGCATCTTCACGATAAAAACACGGCGAATGACGTTGCTTGATTCAAACCATCCTGATGCTCAAGATTGCGCTCTAGCTCCCGCACAGCCCATGCATGGTTTTCATTACCCAAATCATTGATTAACCTGGGCAAGACATCGCCACGACCATACCAATGTGCAATCCGGTCCCAGGGCAAGCTTCTGATATTTTTCAAAGTCATGAATAGTCAGCTGCATCAACACGATGTGTATTTTCTCGAAATAAAATGCGCAGTTGAGGAATCATTTGACTGGGAACCCCGCAGCCCATTGATGTGCTTTCTGATCCAGTAATGCGCGGCGCTCTGCCGGGATCTTGGTTATTAGTTGTGCCAACGTGGTTCTGTGAGATGAGCAGGCAAATTGGGCGTCACGCTTGCCAAATTTACGCTTGAGTACACACTCAAGCTGATTGGCACCAGCCACGTCTTCATAGGCAGTTTCCAGCGCTTCTGGCAGGGTTGCTTGATAACGCAATACCAATTGTGCTGACATGCCACGGTAAGCCGGGTCAGTCGCACCGGCCAGATGGGTATATTTGACGGCGTCCTTCAATGCAGCATAGGCATCAGCATTCTTTTTGATATTCGGAATACCAGGATTCGACGTCGTCTCGCTCGTACCTTCAGCACTGCTCATGGTCATCGACCAACCTGAATTTTCTGTGATCTTTTCTTCCAGACATGCGAGACGATTATTCGCTTCGGCAGCAACCATGGTCAATGCTTCAACATTTCCTTCATTTGCCAGCTTGCGGTTCTTGTTCAACCAGCTCTGAAAATCAGCGCGCAAGGGTTTGGCGGTGATCAGGTCGCAATCATCCAGGCTGATTTTTTCGGCATGTGAATTTGCACCAATCAGTGCCAGGACAAGCGGAAAACTCAGGCGTAATTTTTTAAGACGCATTTTCATATATCGTTTACTTCTTTCAAATAAAAAGGGCGGATAGAACACTGCTTTAAGTGCACTCATGCTGCCAGAGCAAAAAAACAAGGGAAATGATTTTACAAATTAACACTCTTGTTTTAATCAAAAGTCTACAAAACAACTTTCATCCGCTTCTGTTATCAAAGCGAAATCGAAGCTTGTTTTCACTGCATTGTTTCAACAATCCTTGACATTTTTCTGCTTTATTTTTGAGCAGAATATTCTTACCCTGAATCTGTATTCTTTATTTTCCAAAACTTGAGGGCAAACCCGTTGAAAAGCGGGGACGCAAAGCCACCGACCTAAAGCGCGACAGCGTCATGGTAGCGGGGTTGCCGGTGATGGTATCTGCTCGATTGGTTTTTGACAGCTCATACCATTAAACGTTGTATCACCGCCCTCTGCTCATATCGGAGTGCATTCGTGATCATCGAAAACAAAATATCTAGCAAATCTCTTAAGCCCCTGACCTGGATGAGTGTCCTGATCAGTGCAAGTATCCTTTCTGCATGCGGCGGCGACAACCCACAAGTCAACAGCGCAACTGTCGCCCTGCCACCAGCGGAAGTTGCCACTGGTATGACAACGCTGGATGCAACGCTGCCTGTCTTGCCGGTAGACGTGGGCGCGCAATCTACCCAGCATACGTTTCACCTTGCTCCTGTTCTACTTGATGCGCCAGCAGATGTCGACGTCAACGACAATAGCCGATCCGCTGGTCTGCCTGTAGCACGTCAGTCTATTCCTCGCGACATGCTGGGCGTTCGCGGGCGCGGTCTGACGGTGAGCACAATTCGCTCCATGCCTCGTGACTTACTGGCACCTCCTCCTGCTGGCGACAACGTGCAACCTATGGCTGGCGCGGGTGTGGTATCCACTTACACGCCAGCACAAATACGCGCAGCCTATGCGCTACCAACTTTACCTGCCAGTACCAGCGGTCTGACTGCCAGTCAAGCTGCGCAGCTAGGTGCCGGCCAGACAATCTATATTGTCAATGCCAATCATGATCCGAATATCGTCGCAGAGCTCAATGCATTCAATCAAAAATTTGGCCTGCCCGCATGCACAGTAAAAAGCATTCCTGCCACGACTGCATTACCGCTTGCTGCCGCGTCTGGCAGTGGCTGTGAGTTCTCTGTCGTTTATAGTACAAGTGCTGGCGGCATGAGCAGCACTGTTCCTGCCTACAATTCTGGCTGGGCAACTGAAATTGCGCTTGACGTGCAATGGGCTCACGCAACAGCGCCACTGGCACGCATTATCTTGATCGAGGCGGCGGACGCGTCCATGAACAACATGGTGGGCGGTATTAAATTGGCTAATGCCATGGGTCCAGGAGTCGTCTCCATGAGTTTTGGTGCGCACGAAGGTAGCTGGACTGCCAGTGTTGAGAGCGCCTTCACCACTCCCAAAATGACCTACTTGGCAGCTACCGGTGACAATGGCCCTGCAGTGGAATGGCCAGCTGTTTCTCCCAATGTCGTCGCTGTTGGTGGCACCAGCCTCACCTACTCCGGCACCACTCGCAGCGAAGTGGCCTGGTCCAACACCGGTGGTGGTGTAAGCGCCTATACCGCAGTACCAAGCTATCAAAACAACACAGTACCTGGACTGGGAACACCGACACGCAGGACTGTCGCTGATGTCGCTATGAATGCTGATCCTAACACTGGACAGTATGTGGCGATCATGACACCAGGTAGCAGCACTGTTAACTGGGTCAGTGCAGGTGGTACCAGTCTGGCGACACCGCAATGGGCCGGGGTTATCGCGATAGCCAATGCAACTCTTGCACAGGCTGGAAAACCAATGATGGGCGCACCGCATGCTGTGCTTTACAACAAGATTGCGACGACACCAGGCAACTACGCCAGCAGCTTTGCAGACATCGCCAAAGGCAGTAACGGTAGCTGCGCAAGCTGCGCTGCAAAAACGGGACATGATCAGCAAACTGGCCTCGGCACACCGAACGTCAGCAGCTTGCTAAGCACACTCGGCGGCACGGTAGTCGCAACTGCCCCGACCGTAACGTCAGCCAGTATCAGTGGGCAAGTAGGCACAGCATTGAGCTTTACCGTATCGGCTACTGCAAATAATCCCCTCACTTATACATTGAGTGGCAATCCTTCAGGCTTGAGCATTAATAGCAGCGGTATCGTCACCTGGGCCAAACCAGTGGCAGGCACTTACACAGTCGTTGTCACTGCATTGGATGCAAAGACTGGCCTGAGTGGCAAAGGCACTTACACTGTCATCATCGCTGCACCTACGCCACCAGCCATTAAAGCGACCTCGATTAATGGTAAGGTCGGTACGGCATTGTCGTTCAACATCACGGCAACTTCGACCAATCCTTTGACCTACAGTATCAGTGGTGCCCCAAACGGGATGACAGCGACAACAACTGGTGCTGTTTCATGGTCAACCCCAGTTGCGGGAACCTATTCAGTCACAGCAACCGCATTGGACGCAAAAACTGGATTGAGCAGCAAAGCTGTGTACACCGTCGTCGTTGCCGCAGCTACACCACCGGTCGTAACCGCAGCCACCATCAACGGAGTGTTCGCTACTGCCCTGAGTTTTAATGTGACTGCCACTTCCAGCAACACGATGACTTACAAACTCACCGGTGCACCTTCTGGCATGACTATCGGCACGACCGGTACCGTAAGCTGGCCATCGCCTGTCATTGGGACTTATTCAGTCACGGTGAATGCAACCGACAGCAAAACTGCCCTGACTGGAAAAGCGGTCTACACCGTGGTCATTGCACAGCAACCTGCTCCCGTCGTTACAGCAGCAACAGTCAATGGCATGGTTGGCACGGCCTTGTCGTACACCGTTATCGTCAAGACCTCGAACGCGGTCACTTATACAATGACAGGGGCACCTGCCGGCATGGCGATCAGTGCAGGCGGTGTCATCACCTGGACCAGCCCTGTTGCAGGGAACTACGCCGTCACCATGATCGCAAAAGACAGTAAAACAGGCTTGAGCGGCCAGGCCGTCATCAGCTTCAATGTCATCGCATCTGGTTTAAGTATCAACGCGCCAGCAATGACAGGTACTGCCGGCAAAGCCTTGACAGGTTCTATCAACATCAGTGCACCTGGCGCGACATCTGTTTCTATCTCCATCACTGGCGCGCCCTTGGGCCTGGGATTCTCAATGAGTGGGTTGAGCATTACTACCAATTGGGCAAGCCCGATTAGAGGCAGCTATACCTTGGTGATTACGGTCACGGACAATCTCGGCAGAAAAACCACAGCCAACGTCCCGATCAAGATCAACTAAAACCCAACCAAAAGCGGAGCCATTTGCTCCGCTTTTGTTTTGAGGAACAGCTTACACAAATGACGCTTTCCGGTTCCTACATGCCGATTATCTCAGTGGCTGCCATGTGCTTGCGGCTTCCTGACATGCACCTCTAGTTCTGGGTGTGCGTGCCCCATCCTGGTGTGGACGTCAGGAGGCTGGCGTGGTGCGTCACTGACAGGGCCTCCATATTCATAGGCAACTGTCCCCTTGGGATGTTGATACCAGCCTGGGTCTTTATAGTCACCCGGCTTCTGGCCCTTGCGCACTTTGACGACGCTGAACATGCCGCCCATCTCCAGCCCGCCAAACGGCCCTTCGCCTGTCATCATGGGAATGGTGTTGTCCGGTAGCGGCATTTCCATTGCACCCATGTCAGCCATACCCTTGTCTCCCATGGTCATGTAGGAAGGAATGAGCTTGTTGATCTTGTCAGCCACGTCCTTGTGATCGACTCCTATCATCGATGGCACGTTATGGCCCATGGCATTCATGGTGTGATGGCTCTTGTGGCAATGGAAGGCCCAGTCGCCTTCTTCATCTGCGACAAATTCTATTTGCCGCATCTGACCCACAGCCACATCCGTAGTCACTTCCTGCCAGCGTGCAGTCCTTGGAACTGGCCCGCCATCTGTGCCTGTCACTGTGAATTCATGACCGTGAATGTGGATGGGGTGATTGGTCATCGTCAGATTGCCTATGCGTATCCTGACCCGGTCATTCTTGCGCACATTCAGCGTATCGATGCCGGGGAAGATACGGCTATTCCATGACCACAGGTTGAAATCTGTCATGGTCATGATGTTAGGCTTGAAGGCACCAGGTTCTATGTCATAGGCATTGAGTAAAAAGATAAAGTCCCTGTCCACTTCATCAATTTGAGGGTGCTTATTTTTTGGATGGGTGATCCATGAACCCATCATGCCCATGGCCATCTGCGTCATTTCGTCGGCATGCGGGTGATACATGAAAGTACCGGGGCGACGTGCCACAAATTCATAAACAAAGGTCTTGCCTGGCTGTATCGATGGCTGGGTCAGGCCGGAAACGCCATCCATGCCATTTGGCAGGCGCTGGCCGTGCCAGTGAACGCTGGTGTGTTCTGGCAAGCGGTTGGTGACGAAGATGCGTACCCTATCCCCCTCCACCACTTCTATCGTCGGGCCAGGACTTTGTCCGTTATAACCCCACAGATGTGCTTTCATGCCGGGAGCCATTTCACGCACCACGGGCTCTGCCACCAGGTGAAATTCCTTGACGCCATTATTCATGCGCCATGGCAGGGTCCAGCCATTCAATGTAACGACTGGATTATACGGCCGGCCCGTTTTTTGTTGCAACGGCGGCATGGTGTCAGGACTGGTTTGTGTCACAGTTTCAGGCAAGGCTGCCATGGCGACTTTACTGACACTGCTGGCTGCCAGGGCACCGCCAGCGATACCTGCCAATTTAAAAAAATCTCTTCTTGTACTCATGATATTTCCTTCGCTGATCTGTGATCAATGCGCTACTTCTGCCGGAGCAGTTGATTTGACGGGATTCAGATTGCTTGCTGATGGGCGCCCCAAGAGTTCAGCCTTCAAGGCCGCATCTGCCATCCAGAATTGTTGTTCTGCATTGATGGCTGCCAACACGCTATTGATTTGTTCACGGCTGTCAGCCAGCAATTCAAACACGCTGATGAACATGCCGTTGTAGCGCAACTGGTTTTCTACAGAGATGCGTTTGCGCAGCGGCAGGATCTCGTCGCGGTATTGTCTGGCGATATCGTACATGCTGCGATAGGCAGAATAACTGACGCGTAAATGCGAGCCAGCATTATTCATCGTAGTTTGCAGACGATAACTTGCTGCCAGAGTATTTGCGTTCATGGCTGTTCTTTGTGCATCACCCCAATCAAACAAGGGTAATCTGAGGCTGACTTCGACACCGCGCTTGATGTCGCTGCGTCCTGCCGCATCAAAGTTGGTATCGCGCCGGATACCTAGCTCGATGTCTGTAAAGCTACTAAACAAACTCACACCCTGGCGTGCTGCAGCAGCATCCAGTTCCTGCTTTGCCAGCTGTATATCGAGGCGGTTTTTTGTCGCTTGCGGGCCTATCGCTTCTACCGCCAATGGCGTGGCGGGCAAATCAGGCAGGTGCTCAGGTAACTTGAGGGCTTTTTCCTGCTCGTCATCCAAGCCCAGCAAACGCACCAGCTCTTCACGTGTAGACAGGCTGTTATGAAGGGCAAAGCTGAGCTGGGCCACTGCATCGGCCTTAAACGCTTGCTGGCGTGCAGCCTGCAAGTTATTGAAGTTACCCGCCTTGAGCATACGCTCTGCCAAAATGGCACTGGCATCGGCGGCTTCGCCAACTTGTCTGGCGTATTCCAGGCTCTGTTGCGCCGCAACTGCCTTAACCCAAGCTACGCGCACCTGGCTGACACGGTCAATGACATCCAGGCTCAGCTGTGTTTGTGCCTGTGCCAGACTGTGCTGTGCCATGCTTTGCCTTTGTGGCAGGCTCAATAAATCAAGCAGGCCAACACTGAGCAAACGGCCCATTTCCAGTTCACCGGATTGACGATTGCGTTCAAAGCTAAAGAGCGGATTGGCGATACCGCCACTCTGGGCCGCCATTGCGCCTGCTGCCTGGTGTTGCGCCAGCATAGCTTGCAGGGCCGAACTATTCAGCAAGGCAATTTGCACTGCGACATCTTGCGTCAACGGTGCTTTCAACAAGACTGCAGCTTGGTCTCGCATGTCTTTTTGCTGGGCTGGCTTGCTGGCCAGGGCAAGTTTCCCCTGAGTATAGGCAGGGTATTGCTGATTGATTTTTTGGGTACTTTGGTCAATATCAAAACTGGCACAGCCAGCCAGTACCAGCAATGCTGGTGCCAGATATCGGTAGTGTATGTGCGACATGAGTCCTCGCGATGAGTTGTGTGTTTCCGCAAAATTGGAGGGGCGTACAATTGTCGTCGGCTGGACAAAGCCCGACCTACAAACCTAAGCCGATTCAGGCGATAGCAGCTTTGGGGGGACGTTCCAGCATGCGCACAGGCACCGATGCTGGCAGAAGGACTGGCAGCACCTGGGCATCATCGTGCACGGGAACAAAGGCGGAAATCTGGATAGCAGGCATCAGGGCCATGCCCATACAACAGGGGGAAGAAGATTTACAATGATCGCCAACCTTGCCTTTTTCGGCTTCGGTGCCAGCATCACCAGCCTTGGCGGCTGGCTGGCAATGCTCATTGTCGCTGGCAACTGACATACCAGGCTGAACAGGTACATCCATGGCGCATGCCAATTTACTGGCGACAGCAAAGCCCTGCAGGGGCAGCAGTACCAGTAACAGGCAAGCAATAAAAAGACGCCAGGATTTTTTCATGCGCCGACGTTATCACAAAACAAGGATTTCAACAAACAAGCAGGTCAAACAAGATTAGCTCAGCAGTAAATTCAGTGCCAGTATTAGCATCACTACACCTATCAGGCTGTCCAGCACCCGCCATGCCACAGGTTTGGCAAACACCGGGGCCAGCAAGCGCGCACCATAGCCCAGTGCCAGATACCAGATGATGGCATTCAGGACAGCACCGACGGCAAACCAGTATTTGCCATCATCCGGCTGCTGGCCACCGATAGCGCCAAGCAAGACCACGGTGTCGAGATACACATGAGGATTAAGCAAAGTCACGCCCAGCACTGCCAAAGCCGCTTTACCTGCCGTCATGCTCAACTCCCCGCCTTCAGCAACCAAACTTTGCTGGCTGGAAGCTGCCCGCAAGGACCTCACGCCATACCAGACCAAAAATGCTGCCCCGCCCCAGCGAGCTATCATCAGCAAGACTGGTTGACTATTGATCAAGCCACCTATACCTGCCACCCCCGCTGAGATCAACAGTGCTTCACAAACGATACAAATCATTACCGTCAAGCCCACGTGCTGCTTACGCAAACCCATGCGCAAGACATGCGCATTTTGCGAACCAATCGCCATGATCAAACCCGCACTCATGCCCATTCCCTTGAGTATAAAAGCCAACATCATCTGTCTCCCGTTTGTTGATGTAGGTAGTTTGGGCAAGAAAAGGTTTAATATGAAGCAAATTTAAAATATTTACGATTTCATTAAATTTTCTTAATTTTAGAATTAATTCTTTGGATTACTCTGTGCCCCTGTGTTGAGGGGTCGTAAGCAAAAATCACCAATGTCTTCGAATAAAGCATGCAAACAAGACTAGACAGCCGCCAGTGCGAAGCCTTTCTCAGTGTCATTGATCATGGCAGTCTGGAACAAGCTGCGCAAGCCCTGAACCTGACCAGCTCTGCGATTTCCCAGCGCATCAAGGCCCTGGAAATGGAATTGGGCAATACCCTGCTGATACGCAGCCGCCCCTGCCGCGCCACCGCTGCAGGGCAGAAGCTCGTTCAGCACTTGCGCCGCGTCGCAGAACTGGAACAGGATTTACAAAGTGAATTTGCTGGCCAGCAAAGTGCAGCTATCAGCATTGCGCTTGGCGTCAATGCCGATAGTCTGGATAGCTGGCTACTACCTGCCCTGGCTGAGTTCCTCATCGCCGAAAACATTTTGCTGGATGTCGCTATCGATGATCAGGACCATACCCATGACTTGCTGGAAAGTGGCATGGTATTGGGTTGCATATCGGCAGAATCGCAAGCCATGCGCGGTTGCCAGGCTGTACCATTGGGCATCATGCGTTACCACCTGGTTGCCAGCGACGCTTATTGCCAGCGCTGGTTCCCGCAAGGCATGACACGCGAAGCAGCACGGCTGGCACCTGTGCTGACCTTCAATCGCAAAGACAAATTGCAAGCCCAGATTTTACTGGAGCATTTTGGTCTGCAGGAAAACGCCTACCCCACCCATTATGTGCCCGCGACGACGCCGTATAACCGCGCCATTCTGCTAGGTTTGGGCTGGGGTGTCATCCCAGATGTGATGCTGAAAAATCTGGAGCAGGACAAGCTTGTCAGGCTGATGCCAGATCACCCTGTAGATGTGGCACTTTACTGGCACCACTGGAAAGTGCAAACACCCAGGCTGGCACGCCTGACAAATACCCTGGTCAGGCAAGCAAGAAGCAGTTTGCTACAATTTATTCCGCTGGCGCGCTAATTAAATGATCAATCGGCTGCACCTGATTGCGACCATTCGACTTGGCAAAATACAGCCATTTGTCAGCACGGTGAACCAGGCTTTCCACCGTATCAGTTGCCAGCAATTCGGAAACACCAAAACTGGCGGTGACGCGCAATACCTTCCCATCAGGCATGCGAATAAACAAATGCCGCTCTACTTGCCGACGTATTCTCTCTGCGACCTCCAGCGCGGCGATCAGTTTCGTCTCGGGCAACACCATGATGAACTCCTCACCGCCATAACGAACCACCCAGTCCACATCGACACGCAGTTCTTTTGCCAGACTTTGAGCAAAAGTCAACAATACTTGGTCACCTGCGGCATGGCCGTGTTCATCATTGATTCGCTTGAAAAAATCAATATCGCAAAACACCAGTGACAATTGGCGTTGGTAGCGCACAGCTCTTTGTATTTCTGCCGGCATGCGCTCATTGAATAACAGGCGGTTATAACAACTGGTCAAACCATCGGTGATGGATAATTGCTTCAGGCTTTTCATGGCTGCTTCAAGCTGGCTGGTTCTTTCTGCCACCAGGGCATCCTGGTTGGCGATATGCTTTTGCAAACTGTCTTGCATGGTACGAAACCCGTCGACAACCAGGTCAATTTCGTTATAACCGTTTTCTGGTATGCGTTTCAATTCCAGCTTGGTCGACAGTTGATTGGCTTGCAGGTTTTTGACAAAATCGGCCAGTTGGCGCATGGGCTTTTCCAGGTCGCGTCGCAAGATCGCTACTACGGCCACAAAGATGAATACAGACAAAATCACAACTTCAATGATGATGATGATAAAGCTGCGCAACAACTCTTTGCGCAAGACCGTCTGGTCCACCACAAATTCAACTTTACCAACAGAGGTGCTGGCATCTGCCGGTGCAGGTATCTCAAACACCATATGCTGCCCACTGGCGACACGATTGTTATCACCCCCGGTAAACTGTTGCCCGGTACTGGCCGTGATGGCGACATAGGCAATGCTGGGGTTTTTCAAGATCTGGGCAATTTGCTTTTGTATGGTTTGCGGCTCTATGTCCCAGATCGCGACCGACAGCAATGGCAGGTTAGCACGGGCGACATCAGCGACTGCCATATTGAAGTTTGTTTCTATGGCACGGTAGTTCAGCCATGCTTGCAAGCTGCTAATGCAAACCACGCACAAAATGACCCATTTGAAGACACGGCGTATCAATAAACTGGCAATAGGTTGCAAAGGTGGATGGCTCATTTGCGCAAGTCTGCCTGGTTCAATATTTGACGGAAGCTGAAATCATATTTTTTGATGGCAGGATTGAGGACTTTACTGAATTTCCTGAAATCAAGCCTGTCAAAATTCTGCGCACCAAATAAATGCTGGAAGCGTCGGGTTTCTTCTGGCGTGAACAAGATGAACATGGACCTGTCCAGCTCCAGGCCTTCGTCAGCAAAATCCCTGCCGTGATGATAGTCATAAAGCATCACCAGGCTGAATGCGCCGGTAATGAAATGACCGCCCGCCAGCGCACTCAGGCTGCCTGACTCCAGTGCCGTAAAAGCTTCGGATGAAGTATTGATACCACTGAAGTACGCATCGCGCCCTGGCTTGCCACCACGGGCGCGCCAGCTTTCCATGGCACCAAAGGCCATCAAGTCATTTCCTGCCCAGACCAGCCGGGTATGTGGATAGCGCTGATACAGCCAGACACTTTGCTCTTGTGCCTTGGCTCGATTCCAGTCGCCATAAATGACCTGATCAATCACTACATTTTTTGCCTCAGCGACCGCGCGGCGCATGCCCTCATTACGTTTATAAGAAGTGGTAGTGGATCTGTCGCCCGCTATCGCCAGCATATGCAATTTTCCGTCACTATGCATTAGTTTTTCGGCCCTGCCGCGCTGTATCAGGGCACGTGCGGTCAAATATCCTGCGTCTTCGGCATGCGGCTCCAGCCCGCCGAGCCAGCCTTTGTAGATTTGTCTGGGGATACCGACTTTTTCACGCTCGCCAGCATCACTAAAGCCGCTATAGGCAAAAAAGGTTTTGATATGGGCACCATCAAGTATCCGCAAGGCTTCGGCACCTACGGCATAGTCATTCGAAAGAATCACATAGTCTGGTCTACTCTGCAGAGGGCGCGCTGCAATTTGTCTTGCCAGTTCCAGGGTTTTTAAGTGATCGCGCTCGACATAGATGATTTCCAGTTGCACGCCCAAATTCCGCGCCGCAGTCATCATGCAATTACTGGCGGTGGCCCAATAAATTTCGTCCGACTTCCCCGGGTTGAGAAAGGTAACAGCCATGGCCATCACAGTTGCAGGCACGAGCAGGAAACAGCCTGCCAGCAAGCTTAATATCACACGACAAATCCACATATCCGCCTCCGGGCATTCGATCATGCCGTAGTGAACAACGCAGATCGCACAAGTCCCCGCCCGCTTTAAAATCCAAAGATTTGCAAGCAGCGCAGGTTTTTATTCAGGCTCTATTTTGGCGGTTTTCAGGGAAAAAAGTTGCTCATTCACAAAAACTCACATTTATGCTGATGAGCGAAGTCAGGACTTTAGCAAGATGAATTACTTTCCAGTCAACACTTGCGATTGCGCTTTTTCACGTTTGATATTGATGAGAGCCTGGCTGGTATACAAATCAGCAAACCATGGATCTGCGAACAAGTGACCACTCTCTGCAAGTCCCTGAAAATAATCCAGGACCCTGCCCCGTCCTGCACGATAAGCTGCATCATCAACTTCGTTATATTCTATTCTCACTGCGGCTGCGTAAGCCTCGTAGGTATCGACCGCCTGCCCCAGGATAGCCAGATCTACACTGAGCATTGCATCCTTCAGTGGATGCACCAGCATGGCGCTCTGGAAGTGATCAGTCACCCGGATCAGGTCAGCCACTTCCTGCTGATGTTGTGACCCCAAACCAGCCTCCAGCCACATGCGCGCACTCTGCTCTTCATTCGACAGATCTGCAGACTTACCACCATACACGGCATCATGGAACCAAAAAGCTTTTTTCAGTATCGCCACATCCGAATTGCTGGCTCCTGTATTGCTTGCCCAGGCAGAAATTTCACTGAGACCATGCACCAGGTGATCGAGATTATGATAAGGCCGACGCGCCGCACCATAGGCCTCTTCACCTGTCAGATAATCAAACCAGTGGACAAGTTTGCTGCTGTCAATGTCAGTTTCAGTTTCAGTTTCCCATAGTTTTTGCCAGTCAGTGCGCAACCAGCTCTTGATCCAGGCGATATAGGCTGGCATGGGCATGAATTTTTTTACTGTCCAGTGCCAACCTACTGGCCCTTGCAAGGCACGTACGAAACTGGAACTGACCGACCCAAGGTCACGTGGCGGCATGACGAAGATAGTCTTGGCACCGTCAAGCACATCGACATTGGTTTGCTGTATCAGGTTTTCATAATCGAAGTCAGAGGTATTGCGTATGCCGCGCACCAGATACTCAATGCCGTGGCGCTTGGCAGCACGTGCAGTGTAATCACCTTTGACAATGACGACGCTGACATTGTCCCAGCCACACTCAGCCACACTACGCTCAATGATGTCCTTGCGCTCCAGAGCAGAAAACTGTGGCTTCTTAACAGGGTTTTCAGAAATGAATACGACGACTTCATCAGCCAATGCTCTGGCTTCCTGTATAACCCACAGATGACCATTGGTGATGGGATCAAGAGTGCCGGAGAAAGCGATTTTTTTCATTGTAAGTTCCAGTACGACATATAAGTGAGGTGTTGCTGCAAGACTTCTTGCTCCAGCTCTGCGATGCTACCCTGATTGACTATCTGGTCACAGGCTTGTCTCCGCACAGCATATTCCTTTGCCTGCATACTGAAAACTTGCTTGATTTCCGCTTCAGTCCAGTCAGGATTACGATGACGTACGCGCTGCAGGCGTGTTTCTTCATCCGCCTGCAGTAGCAAGACGCTATCGTACACGAAGCCATCAACTTCATCAGGCAGCAATGCCGATTCCCAAATGACATAGGTGGCTGTTTGCTGCAAAGTCCATTGCCACATGGCCTGCAATACATATGGCTGCAGCAAATTCCGCAAACAGCGGTTCGCATGGGCATCACTGACCAGAACAGTACGCAAAATGCCGCGTCGCAGACGGCCAGCTTCTGTCAATAAGTGCGGCAATATCATTGCGATTTCGGACATTACCGGGTGTTGGCTATCCTGGTGTATTGCGCGCGCCACCAGGCCTGCATCAATCACCGGCACGCCCAGCTTGAAAAAAGCAGCCGCAGCACTGGATTTGCCGCAGCCCATGCCACCCGCCATTAACACCAAACGAGCTTGTCTGGCTTTGTCAGTAACTGGATTAATAACATCATGCATATCACCCCCCAATACTGGTTATTCAACCAATATTAAGAGATTAGCGCATCTTCATATAAATGACAAACTTATTTTGGTTGTTCAGCCAAATTAATAGGACGAAAAACCAAGGCGCTTCACAGTAAGACTGATTTCTGCTTTAAAGCTTGCGCTGTCATATTTCCGACATATTACAAATATATTATGCCGCTACATCTACCCTGCCATAGCGTTTTACTAGATTAAAAAGGAAGAGCAATGATTTCTGATAGCCGGAGAAAGTTTCTGCAATTTTCAGCCGCAAGTGCGGGAGCGAGCATGCTGCCTGGTGTGATACAGCAAGCTCTTGCTGTTCCGGCAAACAATGCTACTGGCACCCTGGCAGATGTTGGTCATGTAGTGATTTTCATGCAGGAAAATCGCTCCTTTGATCATTATTTTGGAACGCTCGCCGGCGTTCGCGGCTTTGAAGACCCACGTGCGATCAGCCTGCCAAATGGTGCGCCAGTCTGGCAGCAACCCAATCCGGCAGGCGGCAGTATCTTGCCTTTTCATTTCGATGCCAAGAATACCAGCGCCCTGTCTGTGGGCACGAATCATTCATGGAAAGGTTCGCAGCAAGCCTGGCAAGCCTGGGATGCCTGGGTCAGCAAAAAGACCGTGCAAACCATGGGTTATTTTGACAGGGGCGACCTGCCGTTTTATTACGCACTGGCTGACGCTTTCACGATTTGCGACGCCTATCATTGCTCCATCTTTGGCGCGACTGATCCCAATCGCATGTACTCGCTAACGGGCACAAGCCAGGGCTGGATAGGTGCCATGGGAAGCCTGTATAACATTGATGCCAAGGGCTATTACAATGCCGACCCGGCCAATGACAATGTCTCTGCCGCTGTCACAGCCAGCGCGCCAAACTGGCAAACCTATGCCGAAGTACTGGAAGCCAATCAGGTGAGCTGGAAGGTGTACCAGGAATGGGATAACTACGGCGACAACTACCTTGCCTATTTCAAGAACTTCCGGGTGAATGCAGACGGCAGCAAATTAAGCAGCAGTTCGCCGCTGCACCAGAAAGCCCGCAGCATGGCACCCGGTGCCAGTGTGGGTGGAAGCAAGGGTGATGGCCTGGTCAGTGCCTTCGCCAGTGATGTGCGCAACAAGCGCTTGCCGCAAGTATCCTGGATATGTGCGCCGAATGATTACACCGAGCATTCGCCCAACTCCCCCAATGCAGGTGAAAACCTGACGGCAAGATTGCTTGCTGCCCTGGTGGCAGAACCAGAAGTGTGGGCCAAGACCGTGTTTTTGTTGATGTATGATGAGAACGATGGTTTCTTCGACCATGTTCCCCCTCATATCCCCCCCATTACCGCAGCCATGGGGCGATCAACTCTGGCCGACAATGGTGTGTATGAAAAATACGGCACTGAACCCGTCGGACTGGGGCCGCGCGTCCCCATGCTGGTGATTTCCCCCTGGAGCAAGGGCGGCAAGGTGTGTTCCCAGGTATTTGATCACACATCCAAGTTGCGCTTTCTCGAAGAGTGGCTGGTGCATGGCTTGGGCAAGGACAGGGCAGCTGTCACCTGCAAGCTGATATCACCATGGCGGCGTACTGTCTGTGGCGATTTGACTTCCGCATTTGATTTCAAATCACCAGACCAGAACTGGCCAGCAACAGTACCAAAAACAGCGGCCTACGTACCTGTCAATGGCAAACCCTACCCCGTGCCACCAGCAAACCAGGTACAACCACGGCAGGAAGCATATGCCGCCTCACAAGGTCCACGCCCAGCCTGCCGCCTGCCTTACCTGCTGGCAGCACAGGCCAAGCTCAATACCAGCAAGCAACTGGAAGTGGGTTTCAGCAATGCAGGCACCGCTGGTGCAGCTTTTATCGTGTATTCAAAAGTGCGGGCAGATGGCCCCTGGTATTACACCGTCGAGGCAGGCAAGCAAATACAAAAAGAAACCTGGAACTGGAGCTCCACTAACTATCATCTCAACGCGTTTGGTCCCAATGGCTTCATGCGGGAATGGGCTGGCAGCACTAGCTCTCTCGTCAAGCCAGAAATCCAGGCTGTGCACGATAGCAACAGCGGCAAGCTGGTGCTGACTTTATCCAATGTCGATAATGTACAACCCTGCACTTTCAACATCAGTGACAATGCCTATGGAAGCCTGCCAAGCAACTACTCACTGGCGGGTGGGCAAAGCTTGCGCCTGGAATATCCATTAATCAATAGCTTTGGCTGGTACGATTTCAGCATCACCAGCAATACCGATACTCAATTTTTGCGCAGGATTGCAGGCCATGTGGAAGCGGTAAGCGGCAATAGCAACAATAACCGCACTGATCCGATGATAGGCGGCAACCACAATGTAGCCCGCCTGAGCACGACAACCCCACGCATAACAAGCGGCAGTAATTTTGTCGTCTCATATACAGTGCCGCAAACCCAGGTCAGCACCAAAAACTGGATAGGTGTGTACCCTGCCGCAGCAGTGCCAGGCAAGGTGAATTCACTGACCTGGCAATATGCAGGCAATGCTCAGGGTAGCCTGACACTTAATACCGCAAACCTGGCAGCAGGAAATTATGCAGTCTGGCTTTTGTACAACGATGCATATGTATCTCTGACAAGCCCACTGGGATTGACTATTGTCTAACTCGTATTGCGTTCTAAAAGCCAGGTAAATCAAAAATTGCCTGGCTTAAAGATGCCGTACCTGCCAAATAAGTTTTTCTTTGCAAGCACGAAACCAGTTAATATTAAAAAGACCATGAATTTAGTTTGACAAAGCTCATTAGTGAAATTATCTCTTTAACATCCCCCCAAAACTACCCGCCCCTGTAAAGGTCAATAAATCTATTGAACCGTCGAAAAGAACGCGTAAAACACGCATGCAAATTATGCTTAAGCTACTGATTATTAAAGAAATATTGATTTAGCTCTTTTTTAGCTCTTGAAAAGCCCATGCCTCGCCCATATACTTAGCACTCGTTGGGAGAGAGTGCTAACAAAGTCTTTCCCCAGCTTAATTGAATTCCAATAGTAATTACTCGCAAATTTAAAGGAGCTAGTATGAACCTTCGTCCCCTGCATGATCGCCTGATCGTGAAACGCCTGGATCAAGAAACAAAAACCGCATCCGGTATCGTTCTGCCTGACGCTGCTGCTGAAAAGCCAGATCAAGGTGAAGTGCTGGCTGTTGGTCCTGGCAAATTGCTGGACAACGGTACTGTGCGCGCCCTGGACGTTAAAGTCGGCGACCGCGTTTTGTTCGGTAAATATTCTGGCCAGGCTGTCAAAGTTGACGGCAACGAAGTTCTGGTGATGCGTGAAGAAGATATCTTCGCGGTCGTACAGAAGTAATCGACATCCACGATATCAATTAAAGAATTCGGAGAATTAATATGGCAGCTAAACAAGTAATTTTTGGTGATGACGCACGTGCGAAAATCGTCAATGGCGTCAACATCCTGGCGAACGCAGTTAAAGTAACTTTGGGCCCTAAAGGCCGTAACGTAGTTCTGGAACGCTCTTTCGGCGCGCCTACAGTAACCAAAGACGGTGTTTCTGTAGCTAAAGAAATCGAACTGAAAGACAAGCTGGAAAACATGGGTGCACAACTGGTGAAAGAAGTGGCTTCCCGCACTTCTGACAACGCTGGTGACGGTACAACTACAGCGACAGTTCTGGCACAAGCCATCGTTCGCGAAGGTTTCAAATATGTAGCAGCTGGTTTCAACCCAACTGACTTGAAACGCGGTATCGACAAAGCGGTTACAGCCATCGTTGCTGAAATCAAAACTCTGTCCAAGCCAACAACAACCAACAAAGAAATCGCTCAAGTTGGTTCCATCTCTGCCAACTCCGATGCAAACATCGGCGACATCATTGCCAAAGCAATGGACAAAGTCGGCAAAGAAGGCGTGATCACTGTTGAAGACGGCAAATCCCTGGACAACGAACTCGACATCGTTGAAGGTATGCAGTTTGACCGTGGCTATCTGTCACCATACTTCATCAACAATCCAGAAAAACAATCCGTTATCCTGGAAAACCCGTTCATCCTGTTGTTCGACAAAAAAATCTCGAACATCCGTGACCTGCTGCCAGTATTGGAACAAGTTGCAAAATCCGGTCGCCCACTGCTGATCATCGCTGAAGATGTAGACGGCGAAGCGCTGGCAACTCTGGTTGTGAACAACATCCGTGGCATCCTGAAAACTGCAGCTGTTAAGGCTCCAGGCTTCGGTGACCGTCGCAAAGCCATGCTGGAAGACATCGCTATCCTGACCGGTGGTCAAGTGATTGCTGAAGAAGTTGGCCTGACACTGGAAAAAGCGACTCTGGCTGATCTGGGTCAAGCTAAGCGTATCGAAATCGGTAAAGAAAACACCACCGTTATCGATGGCGCTGGCCAGGCTGTAGGTATCGAAGCACGCGTTAAACAAATCCGTGCGCAAATCGAAGAAGCAACTTCTGACTACGACCGTGAAAAACTGCAAGAACGCGTTGCCAAACTGGCAGGCGGCGTTGCTGTGATCAAGGTTGGTGCTGCAACTGAAGTTGAAATGAAAGAGAAAAAAGCCCGCGTTGAAGATGCTCTGCATGCAACTCGCGCTGCCGTAGAAGAAGGCGTTGTTCCTGGCGGTGGCGTTGCCCTGCTGCGCGCACGTCAAGCTGCTGGCGAAATCAAAGGCGACAATCCAGATCAAGAAGCAGGCATCAAACTGGTTCTGAAAGCAATCGAAGCACCTTTGCGTGAAATCGTTGCTAACGCCGGTGGCGAACCTAGTGTTGTTGTTAATGCTATCATCAATGGCAAAGGCAACTACGGCTTCAATGCTGCCAATGACACATACGGCGACATGATAGAAATGGGTATTCTCGATCCAGCTAAAGTAACTCGCTCTGCATTGCAAAATGCAGCATCTGTTGCTGGCCTGATCCTGACTACTGATGCGCTGGTTGCTGAATTGCCTGACGACAAAGCAGGCGGCGGCATGGGTGGTGATATGGGTGGCATGGGCGGTATGGGTGGTATGGGCGGCATGATGTAATAGCTGCGTGCTACTCTCAGTGATCTAACCGAGAGTCACATTGCTCAAAACCCCGCAACGCAAGTTGCGGGGTTTTTTGTTGCTTGTATCAATCAATATATGAACTGCAGCAAAGCGGATTAAATAGCCAATAATTTCCCGCAGACTCAAGCAAAAGAAGCTTCAAATCTCCGCTCTCTACCCAGGCAGCAACAAATATATAAACTTTTTCTTTCCCGTGCTTGACAGAAAACATCTGTCGCTTGGATACTGCCGCACCTGAAAGAAAATTTTCATATTTCCGGCTCTGAGTTTCATATTTGCAATAAGCTTGCATATGCATCAAGGGGCTGGGCATCATTTCAAGCACGACAACCCGCTTTGGAGAAAATATGGCGCTGCAACAATTAAGCGAAGAGCAAATACGAACCTGGACCCGCGCCCAAAAGGACGAGTGGTGGTTTGCCAATATCTATCGTGGAGACATGGCACAGTTGACCATACGCTCGGCATTCACAGGCTTTTTGCTTGGCGGCATATTGTCGGCAACCGCTTTATACATTGGTGCCAAGACCGGTATCACCATTGGCGTCGGCCTGACCTCGGTCATCCTGGCCTTTGCGATTTTCAAAATCCTTGCCAACCTGGGTCTCGCCAAGGATTTCACCATCCTTGAAAACAACTGCACGCAATCCATCGCGACAGCTGCCGGTTACATGACCATGCCACTCAATACCGTGCTGTCAGCCTATATGCTGATTAGCGGTACAGTAGTCAGCTGGTGGCACCTGGTGGTATGGATGAGTATCTGCTCCATCCTGGGTGTACTGGTGGCCTTCCCGATGAAGCGTCGCTTCATCAATGAAGACCAACTACCTTTCCCTGAAGGCCGAGCCTGTGGCGTGGTGCTGGATGCGGTATATACCGGCGAAGCTGCCAGTGGCATGTACAAGGCGCGCCTGATGGCTTTCACAGCCATGTGGACAGCAATTTACCAGATGATTACCAGCGATGGCTGGATGAAGTTCATCCAGTTCAAAATCCTGCGTATGGATAAATGGGCGGGCATGACAGAAGCCTGGCACTTTCAGGAACGTGTCGATTACTACTATTACACTGCAGCCGTCAAATATGACATGCTGATCCCAAAAATCCTGGGCACGGATTTCCGTGCCCTTGGTCTGCGCTTTACCCTGGATGCTGCCATGCTGGGCGTCGGTGGCCTGATGGGTATCCGTGTTGCCAGCAGCGTTTTGCTGGGCACCATCATCAATTTCGTTTTCCTCGCACCGTGGATGATACAGCGCGGCGACATCGTCGAGCGTATAGCTCCTAGCGGCAAACTGGTGCCAATCTCGCGTACCGAGATCGTCAATCAATGGGGCTTATGGTGGGCGGTTTCCATGATGGTGGTCGCTTCTTTCATCAGCCTGGCCGCCAAGCCTGAACTGTTCACCAGCCTGTTCAAAAAATCCGAACAAAAGAAAGTGCCTGACCAGACCAGCACCATTCTCGATCATATTGAAGTACCACTGATTGTCTCTTACATAGGTATACCCATCTTCAGTATCCTGGCTGCCTGGACCACCCATGAATTCTTTGGTGTGCCGTGGCTGATGTCCATCATCACCCTGCCGCTGGTATTCATCCTGACCATTATCTGCGCCAATGCAATGGCACTGACATCCTGGACACCGACAGGCACACTGTCAAAGATCACCCAGTTCAGCATGGGTGCCATCGACAGCACAAACCCAGCCAACAACCTGATACCTGCCGGCATGACGGCAGAAGTGGCATCGAATGCTTCCAACCTGCTGTCCGACATCAAACCTGGCTATATGCTAGGTGCGAAACCAAGGCAGCAAGCGATAGGCCATATCATCGGCATCTTCTCTGGCGCGCTGGCTTGCGTTCCCTTGTACTTCCTGCTGTTCCTGCCGCCTGATGCAGATGGCATACGTTCCACCGCCACTATCGTCTCCGACAAGTTCGCATTCCCCGGTGCGATGCAATGGAAAGGCGTGGCCGAACTGATCGCCAAAGGCTTCAGCAGCCTTCCAGCCTCTGCTATCACCGGCATCATCGTGGCAGCAGTCGCCGCCACCATCATCGAACTTGCCCGCATCTTTACCAAGGGCCGCTTCCCGTTGTCCGCTGTTTCCATCGGCCTGGGCGTCATCCTGCCACCAGAGTCTTGCCTGGCGATGTGGATAGGTGCAGCCATATTCTGGTGGATGGGTCGCAAGAACAGCACACCTGGCAGCAAAGGTCATGACTTCTGGGTAGAAGGCTGTGAACCTATCTGCGCTGGCCTGATCTCTGGTGCAGCATTGATTGGTATCGGTAATGCGATCATCAATGTGCTGATGTAATCTTGAATTGATACTACTGGCCCCGCTTCTCGCGGGGCTTTTTTATGGCTGTGAAGATTTTTCCTGACGATAGCAATGTGAACAACTTCCAGGAACCAACATGAATATTCAGGGTCAAGGTAAATGGATGCGCTTGCTTAAGCAAGGCCCAGGCAAGTTGAGTACTGCTAAAGTGTCATCAAACATGTCATTCTTTATTTCGTCCCTTAATCAATCCTATAAAAGCTGCACCTAATCAGGAGCCAAAAACCATGTCCCTTGTGAGCCTTTTCGTCGCAGCTACCTTTTACGCCAGCCCTGGCACCAATCAAACCCCATCCACCGCAGATGCTGCCACCATTGCAGCAATCGAAGCCACTTGCTACGACTATATCGATGGCCAACTGGAAGCAGATCCCAAACGGGTAGCCCGGTCGCTACATCCAGACCTGGCGAAGCGTGCCGTGATCGGCGACACGCCAGACGAACGCCTGGGTCTGCGACGCATGTCCAAAGAAGAACTGGTCAACCTGACCAAAGCAGGCGCACTTAAAACGCCAAAGGCAGAATGGAGCCGCACCTGTACCGTCCTCGACGTGACAGACAAAGCCGCCTCAGTGCGCCTGGAAACCCCGTGGTTTGTCGATTATTTCCACATGGGCAGATTTGAAGACCGCTGGATTATTGTGAATGCGCTTTGGTATAGCAAGCCAAAGAAGAGCAGTTAGTTGAGAATGGAATACGGCCCTGCCCCGCGGTCGAGCCTATTGATTGTCTAAATAGGCAGGGATTCGATTCAATAGGAAAACGGGATATGGCTTATGTACCAAGCTCGCTGACCACTGTGGCAATAAAACTCTTTAGCTTGGGAGTTTGTCCGCGGCCAGGATGGTAGATAAGATGCACAGGCCGCGAAGGAGTTTCATAATCAGGCAAGACTTTGATGAGACGCCCAGAGCGTAGCTCTTCACGCGCAAGATCCTCAGCGATATAAGCCACTCCCGCGCCATTCAAGGCGGCGACCAACAATGCCTTCGCATCATTGAGTTGCAAACGATGCCTGACCTTGGCCTGGTATTTTTCTGCTCCGCGCATAAACCGCCATTCGCTGGCGGTTGAACCAGTGCTGGATGCATAAGCCAGGCACTCGTGTTTTTCCAGATCAAGCGGTGTATTGGGTATACCTCTTTCTTTGAGATAGTCTGGTGATGCGCAGGCGACCAGACCAAACGGCGCAAGCTGGCGCGCGATAAAGCTGGAGTCGTTCAAGCGGCCTATGCGAAACACCGCCTCAAACTCTTCATCAACCAGATCAACATAGCGGTCGCTCAAGACCAGATCAATCTCCACTTCCGGGTAATGCCGCAAATAACGGGCAATGACGGGTGTCAGCGCATACGTGCCAAACGACACGGGTGCATTGATACGCAAGCGCCCTTTTGGTGTTCCTGCTACCTCATCGGCAAGCGAATCAGCCCAGTCAGCATCGGCCAGCACCATTTTGCAACGGTCGTAATAGGCCTTGCCTATATCCGTCAAGCTTTGTCGCCGGGTTGTCCGGTTAATCAGTCGTGTACCGAGACGGCTTTCCAGCCAGCTGACATGCTTGGCGATCATCTGGGGCGACATGTTCAGCGCACTGGCAGCCGCGGCAAAAGAGCCAACTTCCACTGTTTTGACAAAGGCGGCCATGCTTGCGAGCCTATCCATTACACACTCCTGGTTGTTACACACATACTCACATCAGCATTTATGCGCGATTCTGATAGGAATAATATCACCGTCTCAGCCCCAGAGGCGGCG
Organism: Undibacterium sp.; assembly: GCF_030683615.1. Taxonomy (NCBI): domain Bacteria; kingdom Pseudomonadati; phylum Pseudomonadota; class Betaproteobacteria; order Burkholderiales; family Oxalobacteraceae; genus Undibacterium; species Undibacterium sp. The sequence continues at coordinate 160,895 of NZ_JAUXQE010000035.1, read as the reverse complement.
TTAAATAAGGAAAGACATCATGAGTAAAATCGGAATTATCGGCTCCGGCAATATCGGTGGCACCCTGACACGTTTGTTCACCAAAGCAGGACACGATGTGGCGGTAGCCAACTCACGTGGCCCATCTTCGCTGCAGGATTTGGCAAATGAAACTGGTGCAAGTCCAGTGACGATCACTCAAGCAGTGCAGGATAGTGAGATTGTGGTCGTGACCATCCCCATGATAGCAGTCGCCAGCCTGCCCAAAGACCTGTTCAGCAATGCCCCTGCAGACTTGATAGTCATCGACACCAGCAACTATTATCCACAGCACCGTGACGGTTTGATCGTCGAAGTCGAGGCTGGAATGACAGAAAGCGCCTGGGTTGAGCAGCAGCTTGGACGTCCAGTGATCAAAGTATTCAACAGCATACTGGCAGATCACCTGCTAAACATGGGTAAGCCGGATACGCGTACTAACCTCGTCGCTCTGGCAGTCGCTGGCGATGATGTGAAGGCCAAAACAGCCGTCATGCACCTTGTCGAAGAAATCGGTTTTGAAGCAGTTGACGCAGGTTCGATTGCGCAGTCATGGCGCCAGCAACCAGGATCACCGGGCTATTTGAAAGACTACGATGCCGCCGGGGTGCGAAAGGCATTGTCAGAAGCAAGCCAGGAACGGACACCGGAATGGCGAGCTACCGTGAATAGTCCAGGCACTTTCGAATCACCAGCCTGATCCCTGGCCACGCCACCTTGATTATATTTGCGATATCACGGTATTCAACCTTTGCCGGACTCCAGCGCGGGAAGTTGCAAGATAAGTCCGCGCCAGAATCGCATATGAGACAAATTTATTTCTATTGGAAAATTGCCATGCACAACTTTGTAAAACTTGCACTTTTTGCTGCCATCAATACCATCTTTAGCATGTCTGTACATGCACAAACGGCTACGGTGCCAGCGGCCACAGATATCACGCCTGCCAATATGAATATTCTGGGCCGGGAGGGTGAAGCACTTGCCAGCCGTGTCGGTCTGTGGGATGTCGTTGAAACGGCCTGGTCACGTCCTGGTGCGACACCAGAAATCATCCGCGGCCAGGTTGCCGAAAGACGGATGGTCGGCTTATATCTGCAAGAGCTACTACATCCCTCATCAGATACAGCCGACAAAGGCGTGAATCGCCTGGATTATCTTGGGTTCAACCGTGTGACGGGTCGCTGGGAATACCTGTCGATGGACACCCGCTTAGCAGTTGGCCTGATGCCAGCCTGGAGCTTCGACAAAGACCCTGTCGATCGCATCCGTACGCAGTTCGACCCATTTGTTGTTCCCGGCAGTGGCAACTTGGTCACTGGTCAATTGTTAAGGATGGAGCAAATCATCGAAAAGCCAAGTCCAGACAAGGAAATCAAGAACCAATATTTCATACTTGCCGATGGTAGCGGCACAAAATGGCTCGCGCATCAGTACATTTATACCCGTCGCAATGCACAGTGATGCCATTTTTATGATCAATGGAAGTAAAGGCTTTCAATAAAGTCCGCGATAATCCACAAGCATTCGATACCTGCTGAAAATTCCAGAAGCCATCAACTTAATCCAACACCACTGTCGTCCTGGCACCCAACCTGACTGGCATACACCGCGAATAATTGGTGCTATCTGCCTGAGAGTGCCAGGGACGCACCTTCTGCCCTATAGATTTTGCCAGCTTTGAATTTAATCATCTTGCAAAATTGTCGGGATGGACAGCCATTTTCCTTCATCCCCTCATAAGCTCATCCTGCCTGATCGCAATCCTCGCTAAAGAGCAAGTTGCACGACACTTCCCTGCATGAGGGTATCCATGATTTTGGGGGCATTCCATTTACTACCGGCTGATATTCTTCCAGGGCGAGTTATCAAAGAATATCGGTATTCGCCATATCAATTCGATTCAATGGTGAGCACGCACAGCTCACGCATTATCCATATTCCAAATAATCATTTATACCTGCTATTTATTGGACGGATATTAGCTGCGCCCCTATCATTTATCCATCAACTCTTCTCAAATTTTTCGAAAGATAAGCATGAAAGCACTGACCATTCGTCAATTTGGCCTGCTATCGGCAGCCAGCCTGGATGAAGTTCCAGTCCCAACTTTAGCGGCCCATCAAGTTTTAGTACGCATCACAGCAGCGTCAGTGAATCCGCTGGATTTAAAAATTCTGGCAGGCCAAAAGCAGGCGGCATTTCCCGTGAATTTTCCTTACACATTGGGGACTGACTTTGCAGGCATTGTTGAAACTACCAGTGACGGCATTACTGGTTTCAAGCATGGCGATCGCGTGGCTGGTCGTCTGAATCCGACTGCTGGTGGCGCATTTGCAGAATATACCGCCGTACCAGCGGAACTCCTGTGCCATATCCCGGCCAGCGTCAGTGATGAGCAGGCAAGTGCCTTGCCAACTGCGGCAGGAACTGCCAGGCAGGCCCTGTTCAGTGTTGGCAAATTAATGCAAGGACAGCACGTCCTCATCCATGCTGGCGCTGGCGGCGTCGGCAGTTTTGCGGTGCAACTTGCCAAGCAGGCAGGTGCCTATGTTATCGCCACAGCCTCTGCCCGCAACGCGGACCTGATACGCGAACTCGGAGCCGATGTCGTCCTGGACTATCACGATGAAGAACTCCTGCAACATCTCCAGGGCATGCATCTGGTACTGGATACTCGTGGGGGCGAAACCCTGGAACGCTCCTGGGCAACAGTCCGGCCAGGAGGAACGATAGTATCCATCGTTGATAACACCATCCAGCCACGCAATGCCATTCAGGGTGTTTTCACCGCAATCAAACATGATGCATCCATCTTGTCAGATCTGCTGAAAGAAGTTGACGCTAAACGCCTGCGCGTACAACTCGACTCGACTCATATTCTGGAGTTGGCGCATGACGCCCTTGAGCGGGTAGCCGCCGGCCATTCCCGTGGCAAGGTCGTCATCAGCATCGGAACCTGAACATATCAAGTAACCATGATCAATCCCTAAATGAGCCAACATACTTAGCCTACCTACCATGACCAAGATTACCCGCTTCATCCTTACACTTACTATCTTCGCCAGTGCATTTACCACCCATGCTGCCAAAGCAGATGATGACCGCGCTGTTGTCGAAGCGTTCTACAGCAAACTATTGAGCGGCACCACCAGCGCCGATCTGCCAGCCAGAATGGAAGAAGTGCTTGCGCCTGACTGGCAAAGCAGAGGCGACTATGCCAGCGTCGCAAAAACACGCGACCAATTTTTAAAACAACTACAGGGCACCGGTAGCATCGTTCCTAACCTCACCTGGAAGATTGAAGAAATTCTTCATATTGGCAACCGCTATGTTGTCCGCGGGCACGCAAGTGCAAAACCTGTGCGGCCATTCCTGGGAGTGGAACCATCCGACCGCAGCTTCAACATCATGTCCATCGACATTCATACCGTCGAAAACCACAAGATCGTCAAGTCATATCATGTCGAAGACTGGCATGGCGCGATTGAACAACTCAAAACCAAGTAATCACCAGGAGGAAATTTCGTGAAAAAAATCAAACTCGCTGCTCTCTTCCTGGCTACTTCGATGGCGTCTACCTTCGCCGCCCCAATTGCGTTCGCGGCAAATAGTGATATTTCAAAAGAAAAAATAGTCAGTCTCGCCAACATCACTGAGGTCAGCCCTGGTGTGCATGTGATCGAAGACAGACAGCACATTTTCCTGGTGCCCAATGTCACTATCATCACTGGCAAGGATGCTGTCCTGATCGTTGATACTGGCCTTGGTACAGCAAGCGCTGAGCTCGTGTTGCAAGAAGCACGCAGACTGGCAGGTAACAAAAAAATGTATCTGACTGTCACGCACTTTCATCCCGAACACGGTTTCGGTGCGCAAGTTTTCAAGGGCCAGGCGACCATCATCTACAACCGCGCTCAACGTGATGAATTACTGAAAAAAGGGCCCATTTTCCGAACACTTTTCTCTGAAAAACTGGCCGTCAGCGAAGCAATGAAAGATGTGAATTTCGTAGAACCGGATATTACTTACGACAATGAAGCGTCGATTGATCTTGGTGGCCGCGTGGTAAAGCTCCATTACTACCAGGCTGCGCACACGCTCGGAGACCAGGTTATCTCGATTCCAGAACAAGGGGTTGTGATATTAGGTGATCTGCTGGAAACAAACTCTTTCCCTATCATGCCCTGGTTTCCCGATCTGCAAGACACTGATGTCGATCCTTTGAACTGGCGCGAGATTTTTCGCAAGGTCGCCGCTAGCAATCCTAAAATCGTCATTCCTGGACACGGCAACATAGGTACCCGAGCAGACCTGGACGCGTCAGCACAGCATATGGATTTCGCCCGTGAAGAGGTGATCAAGCTATGTACCGCTGGTAAGCTCCTTCCTGATATCCAGAAAGAGTTAACACCCGTCCTGACAGCCCAACACCCCGACTGGGACCTGAAGGACTGGATAGGCATGGAAATTCAGGTGTACTACGAGCGTCTGTGTCGCAAGTAACATTAAAGGGCGAGGGAATCTCTGGTCAAGTGAAGCGAACAACTTTAGTTCAGGTTCTGATGCGCAATCATCTGATCAGCGCTTCCCCCATTTCTTTATGCCGCAAAGCGGGTGGGTCTCAGGCTATCGTTGTGAAACTCGCTTCGATTATTTGATACACTCGCTTTCAACAACAAGCTTTTAGAACATGCCTGATACCCTGCCCCGGTCATCTGCGACGACTTCACAACAGCCTAGCGGATACCTACCTATAAAGCATAGATGAAATATGGATTTTCACGGGATAGACCTCAATCTGCTTGCTGCCTTTGACGCCCTTGTCAACGAACGCAATGTCACACGCGCAGCAGCCCATGTCGGTGTTAGCCAGCCAGCGATGAGCGCGGCATTATCTCGTCTGCGCACGCTTTTCAATGATCAGTTATTCCTGCGCAGTGCACATGGTCTGCTGCTGACGCCAAAAGCCAGAGATCTGGCGGAGCCAGTCTCTCAGGCGCTCAAACAGATAGAGCAAGCTCTGCTACCGAAGCCACATTTTGAACCAGCAAAGGCGTCAATAACATTCACACTCGGTCTGTCTGAATACCCTGCTTTTGTCTTGCTTCCTATCATTGTTAAAGCTATGGAAAAACATGGAAAAGGATTATCCCTGGCCGTGCATGGTATCGGCAGTCGCGACAGTGCAGTCGACTTGCTGGATGCAGGAACGATAGACCTCGCAGTTGGTGCGCCTCCCACCGTTGCAGAAAAGCGGATATTGACCCGGACAATCATGTATGACGAATTCATTACTATTGTCCGTCGCGACCATCCAGAGGTGACAGACGGCATGAATATGCAAACTTTCCTCAAGCTAACTCATTTGCTGGTATCGCCAGAAGGTGACCGCTATGGCATGGTCGATCAAGCGTTAGGACATCTGGGCAAGCGCCGCACATTAGGGCTCACATTACCACACATGTTTGCGGCACCCTCCGTAGTCGCACAGACAGACCTGGTGGCGACAGTGATGAAACGCATTGCCAGGCAATCGCGCGACTGGCGCAAACTGGCTGTTTTTACACCTCCCGTTGCCATGCCAACGATCAGCTATGATCTGATGTGGCATAAACGCAATGATATGCATCCAGCACAGCAATGGTTGCGAGAACAAATTGCTTTATTGGCATCTGCACTTTGACAAGGCTGTAGTGCTGATTGAACCTCGCGGCATATCAGTATTACTTTGTAGTCCTACGCCATTCTCCACCTATATCAATAGTAGTTTGTTGATTTGATCATAGTTTGACAGATCGAAACCCACACTTATGGTGCTTGCTTTATTTTAAACGAAACCCCATCTGCTGCCCCACAAACCCATCAAACGCCTGCAATAGCGGCTGGTATTTTTCCTCATCCTGCTCCAGTTGCATCAGCGCATAACAGGTGGCCTCCAGCGTTGATAACTGGTCAGGCGCATGGGCTTTGCGGATGCGGTAGTGAGAGGCAGGCATGTTTTGCAGGCTCAGTCGCGGAAGTTGCTGCAAGACTGGGTTGAGGTATAACATCTTGCGACTCTTGCGCCAGGTAGCATCGATAATCACCAGCCGCAAATTCGCCAGCGCGTAATCTTGCAAGACAAATTCTGGTGCCTCATGTTGCAGGTCAACCGCTTCATTTTGCGTGGTTGCCGGATAAAGCAAGACGGCTTGCTTGCCATTTGCTTGCAACAGGCCGGTCAATAATTGTTCATCAAATTGCTCAGCTTCAAGCATTCTCGAATCTTGCAGGCACAAGTCCAACAGGCGTGCGCTGCCCTTGGCATTATTCACTTCCAGTGGATGTTGCAATACCAATACTTCTGGCGTATTGGCAATACTGCAAATCCAGTTGCATATGCAGGCACTGGCCGGGCGGAAACAGCGTGGACAGGTTTTTCTTTGGGGCTTGGGTTCTGGCATGCCAACATTGTGAAGGATTGTTATTTAAGCGGCAAGCCTTGACTGCACACAAGCAAGCATGGATAGCTTCGTCTATCATGAACAAATACTTTTGACGCAACATTGACGAAATATTGACGCAACAACCAGTCTTATGAAACTCCCAACTCTCCTTGTAGCATGCTTGTTACTGGCTACCAGTGCCTGCGGCGGCGGTGGTAGCTCTACTGCCGCAACCACTACTGGTACGACTACCTCGGGTACAACTACCGGCACTACCACAGGTACAGGAACAAATACAGGTACCACAACGGGAACCGGTACCGGGACTAGCACAGGTACAACGACTGGTACAGGAACTACGACCGGCACTGGAACTACGACTGGTACAGGCACAACTACGGGTACGGGCACAACGACAGGCACCACCGTCGTTACTCTGGAGAAAAAAGCTGCTGCTCTGGTTGCCAAGTTGGGCAAGTCCAGCCGCTTTCTGGTTGGTCTGGGCAGTGCGGACATGGCAGATATACAAAAGCAAGGCATTACCCCGGATATTTATGATCAATATCTGGTCGGCGTAGGTGCAGGCTCCTGGCCGACATGGAACAGCCCTTCCGGTGCTTATGTGCAAATCGTTGCGCAAAATGCCGACAAGCTGGGTGCTGTTCCCATGTTCACCCTGTATCAGATGGCCAGCAATGGTGACGGTAACCTGAGTGGCTTGACCAATACTGCTTTCATGAAGGGCTATTGGGATAATGTACGTCTGATGTTCCAGCAAATCAAGGCTTACGGCAAACCTGCCCTGGTCAATTTTGAGCCTGACTTTTGGGGTTATACGCAGAGGATATCCAATAATGCCGACCCGGCTACAGTATCAGCACAAGTCAGCAACAATCCAGATTGCAGCAACCAGCCAAATAGTGTCGCCGGTCTTAGTCAATGCCTGATGCAAATGGCTAGAGCGATTGCACCACACGCCTATATCGGCTTCCCCCCTGCCCTGTTTGGCGATTTGCATTCAACAGCCATGTCTTACATGTTGAAACTGGGTGCAGACAAGGCAGATTTCATCGTCATGCAAACCCTGGACAGAGATGGCGGTTGTTTTGAAACTGTACCGCAAGTGTCTTACTGTACGCGCGCTGGCACAGGCTGGTACTGGGATGAGTCCAACCTGACTTCCCCCAATTTCAAGGAACATTTCGCACTGGCCAAGACTTATTATCAGGGCTTGCAATTACCCGTCCTATGGTGGCAAACCCCGCTGGGCGTGCCATCGACTCAAATAGGTGGCTCGTCAGGCAAATACCGCGACAATAAGGTACGGTATTTCCTCACGCATGCATCAGAAATGGTGGCGGTTGGTGGCCTGGGTGCCGTGTTCAGCACAGGTGAAGTGAATCAGACTTCTATCAATACTGACGGCGGGCAGTTCAAGACTTATTCCACAAGTTATCTGGCAAAACCTGCAGCCTTGCCCTGATACTGGATATGCCAGCCTTGCTGACATAGGCTGGCATTTTTCAGTTGATCTCTACCAGTGGTATGTGTTTTTTTCTTCTTACCCTCTGGCACTCTATCGATGGTATTGCCACGGCCTTCCACCAGAGACTACGGATCACAATAGCGAGTCTGCGATACAGTTTTATATTCTGTTCTCAAGGAATAGGCCATGCATCAAAGCCTGGCAAATCAAAAATAGCGATGGCACGGACTGTTTTTTGCATACTCATGATATTTATCCCGGAGTGATGTATTGATGCATCAAATCAGGTTTGCGGCAACTGACTGTTGCGTATGGTTTGCACACTGGTTTGGAATAGTTCATTGAGCTTGCCATCCTTCACGGCTTCCGCGATCCTGGTGGCAGGGACAAGGCTAAAACTAAGCGGCGGTGTGCCAGACTTGAGCAAGATAAATGTTCGCTGATCATCATCATCAATCACCGCCCAGTTCAAGCCTGTTTCTTGTACCAGGGCATCAGCAAATACGATCTCCAGTGCTTGAGTTTCATGCGGTGGAAGTGTCTCAATACCTTTTTGCTGAATTATCGCGGTGATGATTTTCAACTTGCCGTCTATCGTGTCAAACTGTTGTCTTGCCTCTGGCAGACACTGGTCTTTGACCCAACTCCTCAGAGCCTCGGCTTTCAGTATGTCGGCAGTGGAAAAATACTCCAGACTCTGGACTTTGTTTGCAGGCAGCGAAGCGGAAGTCTGGTCTAGTCGCAGGCTCTTGCACTCCAGATAAGCCCAGACAGCCCCAACGACCAGACCCATGGTATGCGCCCAGTTGGCAATTGGGCCAAGCAGCCCTGTCCAGCACAATACAAACCAGGCCAGCATCATGTTGACGGTTGCCTTGCGCATGATGCCATTGAATGCGGGGTCATAACGACCGCGTATCCAGACATAAGAAAACAGCCCGTAAACAACGCCTGACATACCGCCAAATTGCGGGTTACTAGTCAGCAAATATTGCGCAACATTTGAAATGACTGCTGCAACGACGAAAAAACCCAGATAAAAACCTGGCCCTTTTCTATTTTCAATCACGATACCCAGATCCCACACCCACAGCAAATTGAAGATCAGATGCATGGGGCCGAAATGAATGAATGCCGGGGTCAGCAAGCGCCAGATCTGGCCAGAAAAAACACTGGCAAACCCTGACTGGTCAGGGTCGGAGATGAACAGGATACGTAAACTTTCAGCCAAGGTACCAAAACTGGACAACAGCGCGACAAGAGCACTCATTGCAATCAGTGCGATGGATACTATCGAATAGTTTTTAGCTTGCGTCATTGACAATCAGAAAAATCAGCCATTCGTCCATGTTTTGGGTGTGCTCATCCTTGCGAAAGAACCTTGGTTATTAGCGCAACTCTTCTACCAGGCGCAGATTATCTTCAAAATTCCAGATGCGGCGTATTTCGATGACATCGTATTGCGCAGCGATATTAGGTGGGAAGGCTGCGTATTTGGCGTTGAGGCGCACGATACGGCGCACCGCTTCGTCGATGTCGGCTCGGCCGCTTGAACGAACGATGCTGATGTCTTCCACGCTGCCATCGCTACGGATGGAAACCACAACGACAGGGTCGCCACGCGCACGGTCTTTGGCAAGCTGTGAATAATTCAGGCTACCGTTACGCTCTATTTTTTGTTTCCAGCTATCGATGTAAAGACGCAGAGGCACGTCTTTGTCCTGACTGCCAAACAAGCTGCGGCGGCGTGGCTTGTCTTCTGCATCCCTGCTTACTACGGGTGGTGCACCACGCAATAGATCAATACCACGGGCCTGGTCCCTGGCTTTATTGGCCAGGTCACTGCCCAGTATATTCTTAGGCAAACTAAACGGGTCAGACTTGTTACCCTGAGCGGTACCATTGCCTGGGGTAGTAGCACCCGCATTATTTTGCTGGCCTGCGCTTTGACCTGTACTCTGGCCAGGACTAATGCCAGTGCTGGCAGTTTGATTATTGGCTGCGGCCTGAGCTGCCGCTTTGGCGGAGGCGGCTGCCTGTGCCTGCGCTGCGGCATGAGCTGCAGCTTGAGTTTGTGCCTGCGCACGCTGTTCTGCGGCGACTTGCTCCACCCGCTGGCGAGCCGCTTGTTCGTCCGCTTTTTGCCTTGCTACCAGTTCATCTGATTTTTGCTTTGCCAGCTGTTCTTCAGATTTTTGTTTGGCAAGCAGTTCATCCTGTTGCTTTTGGCGGACGGCGGCTTGCTGGCGCTGCTCTTCCTGCTTGCGTTTTTCTGCCTCAAGCGCGACTTGTAGCTCTTTCGCTTGCTGCTCTTTTACTTGTTGTTCTTTTGCTTGCTGCTGTGCCTGCGCCAATTGCTGCGTGCGTTGTTTTTCTTCTTCCTGGCGCTTGCTATCTTCCTGGCTTTTTTGTTCGGCCAGTTTGATTTCTTCAGCCTGTGCGGCTTCGCGTTGGGCGCGCCGGTTTTGTTCTTCTGCTTCCAGTTGTTTTTGCAAGGCTAATGCAGCCGCCTGCTTGCGGTTGGCTTCATCGGCAATTTTACGGCTTTCTTCGTCGAGTTCCTTGCTTATTTGCTGAAGTTCTGCCTTGCCATCTGTAGCCACTTGCCGCGCCAGGTCTTCGGCTTGTTTGCGCATGAGTTCTTCACGCTTCTTGCGTTTTTGCTCTTTTTCGCGGGTTTTTGCCTCCAACTCTTGTGGTGTTTCTTGCTCTACGCCTTCTTGTGTTACAGAGTCATATTGCTTCCTGGGATCAGGTTCTGCATCGGCTTTCTTGGGAATATCGTCAGGATTGGGCACGGCCATGGAGAAGCTGTCATCGCGCTGTATATCCTGGGTAATCACCCTGGCCACATCGGGGGCTTGTACTTTGCGCTGTTGCGCGGCAGGTGGCGTGGTATTGGTTTTGGCCTTGCGAGCAGCACTCGGCCTGGTGGCTGGCTTGCTTTGTGCAGGAACCGGTACAGGGGCCGCCTTTTGCGGCGCAATCAAACGTATGCCTGTCAGGGCAGCCTTGCTTTCTGTCTTGTCGCTGGCAGCAGCCAGTGGTGCAACGGCACTGCTGGCGCTGGCAGGATCAGGCTTGGGCGTCACTTCCCTGGTAGATGGAAGTGGTGGCAAAGGCTTGGCGGGTGTGGGGGTTTCGCTACTTGCCGCAACACTGGCAGGTGCCGCAGCATCAGCCTTACTGGCTGGTGTTGAATTGGCAATCTGTATACTGATTTGCGGCGACTCAGCCCTGCGTTTGGCCCAGGGTGCTTCCAGGCCGGGCATACCCAGGCCAGGCAAGCCAAACTGCAGGGACAGGATAAATGCATGCACTGCGATAGAGATGAGCAATCCGCCAGTCAGGCGTTGCTTGATCTCTTTGGGTATCGTATGTTCAGTTTGGTCTGGATACAGATTCATGCAGCAGGTTTAATCAATTCCTCAGGTTTTGCACAGGCTTATGGCAAAGATTATCGCATGGCCAAAATGCGAAACGTACTTTACCATCTGTATGCATCAAAAAAGTGCTTCAGCATCATAAATTCATCGCCTAAACTTGCTGGACAATCAAAAAGGAGCTGCAAATGAACTCTTCACTACGTATTTGTGTCGCCACTGCCCTGCTCGGTCTGTCAGTCCTTGGCGCACCCAGCATGGCAGAAGTTGTCAATATCAGCAGCAATGGTTTCCTGGTTCGCCATGAAGTGCAATTGAATATACCGCCTGAAGAGGCTTATGAATTGCTGGTGAATGTCGGCAGTTGGTGGAATCCCTCGCATACGTATACTTTGAACACCAAGAACCTGAACATCGATGCCAGACCAGGTGGCTGCTTTTGTGAAAAGTACCCCAATGGTGGCGGTGTCCAGCATATGAGTGTCGTCCATGCTGCGCCGGGCAAAGCCTTGCGCATGACAGGGGCACTTGGGCCTATGCAGGCGCATGGCTTGGCAGGTAGCATGAGCTGGGATTTTATTGCGCAAAAAACGGCAGACAACAACCAGGCATTGAGCAAACTGGTATTAACTTATAGCGTTGGCGGGTATATGACGGGCAGTTTTGACAAAATGGCACCGATGGTAAACGGCATGCTGGGTGAGCAAATCACACGCTACAAGAATCTGGCGAATACCGGCAAGGTCGACTGAGTAGCAAATCTGCCCTCTGGAATGAGTCTTCCATTATCAGCATGACTATGCTGATTTCGTCGTGCGTCTGCCAAATTTGTGTCAAGACAAATATAGCCACTTTGCGTAAGCTGATGCCATTTTCGCATTCATCATAAATCAGGCCGCCCTGCATGCAGGCTTGCCTGATTTGACAAGCCCCTTATCTGGCAAACCCCTTCATAATGGCAAAAACATGAAAAAAATCTCGGTCATCGATTCACACACTGGTGGAGAACCTACGCGCATTATTGTCGATGGCGGCCCTGATCTGGGTACTAGCGACCTGGCTACGCGTCTGCAAGTATTCCGTGACAAATATGATCATTATCGTTCGGCCACTGTTTGCGAACCGCGTGGTTCAGATGTCATCGTTGGCGCACTGGCTTGCGCCCCACATGACCCATCTTGTACTGCTGGCGTGATTTTTTTCAATAATGTTGGCTACCTGGGCATGTGCGGCCACGGCATGATAGGTTTTATCGTCACCCTCGCTTATCAGGGCAATATCACGGCAGGCAAGCACAAGATAGAAACCCCGGTGGGCATCGTAGAGGCAGAACTGCATGCCGATAACACGGTGACGGTACACAATGTACCGGCTTACCGTTATCGCCAGGCAGTGCAAATCGATGTCGCGGGGCATGGACAAGTGAGTGGAGATATTGCCTGGGGCGGCAACTGGTTCTTTTTGATCAACCAGCACGGACAAGAATTGCGCTTGTCGAATGTGGATCAATTGACAGACTTTAGCTGGCGAGTCCGAAAAGCACTGGAAGCCCAAGGCATCACTGGCGAGAACGGCGCATTGATCGACCATGTAGAATTATTTGGTCCACCGATATCAGCCGACAACCACAGCCAGAACTTTGTGCTGTGCCCCGGCAAAGCCTATGACAGGTCCCCCTGCGGCACCGGCACCAGTGCCAAACTGGCTTGTCTGGCAGCGGATAAGAAGCTGGAAGAAGGTCAGGTCTGGCGGCAGGAAAGCATACTCGGCAGCGTCTTCGAAGCCAGCTATCGCTATGCAGAAGATGGCAAGGTCCTGCCCAGCCTGCGGGGCAGCGCCTTTGTCAATGCAGAAGCACAGTTAATGCTCGATGAACGCGACCCCTTTGTCTGGGGCATACGCTAGTCTGCTTGCCGCTTGATACAGTCGATCAAGCGGCATTTCCAGAATCAACGCAAAAAGCGCCCGTCTTTTGACACTACAGTCAGCTCGGCATAATCAGAACCCTGGTGATTATTCTTGCCAAAGGTAACGATAAAGCCATCGAAGTCAGTTCGCCCCATGCCTTCAAGTGCAGTAATCAGGCGTTCGCTGCTGACATCCTTGCCTGCGCGTTTAATGGCTTCAACAAACACCTTAGCATCGAGAAAACCTTCTATACCCAGATAAGAGTATTCTTTCACGCCCATCTTGCTCATGACTTTCTGGTACTCCCGGACCAGCGTGGTAGTCGCAGAAAACGGGAAAGGTAATACTTGTGAAATGATGACGCCGACACCATCCTTGCCAAGGGCATTGATACCTGCCTGCGAGGCCAGTACTGACAAGGCAAAATACTGCATGCCCTTGACCTTCTTGTTATAAGCCTGGATAAAATCACTCGAAGGCTTGCCCGCCGTGATCATGATGATGGATTGCACATCGGCGGCTTCCATTGTGCTGACGGCTTTTTCCAGATCAGATGAGTCACTATTGATGCTGACGGTAGAAGCCAGCTTCAGTTGGCGCTTGCCTGCCGCCTGCTCTATGCCCGCCAAGCCTTCCTTGCCAAAGGCATTATTCTGGAACACCACACCAACTTTCTTGATGCCACGCACACTCAGGTGGTCGATGATTTTTTCAGTCTCGGTAATATAACCAGCGCGGATATTAAAAATGCGGCGATTAAAAGGCTTGCGCACCACTTCAGCACCAGTGACCGGGGCAAAACTCAGTATGTTTGCTTCGTCCAGTAAAGGGATCAAGGCTGTATTGGCTGGCGTGCCCAACATGCCAAACAAGGCGACGGCTTTTTCTTTTTCTATTAATTGCTTCGCATTGGCGATGGATTTAGTGGCGTCATAGGCATCATCCAGAGTGATCAGGCGTATCTTGCGACCATTCACGCCGCCCTGAGAATTGACATAGTCAAAATAAGCTTTGGCACCAGTGGAATGGGCAACGCCAAGTTCAGCCAGGATGCCAGTCAACGCAGTGGATTGGCCGATTACGATGTCATTCGCGTCAGCATGGGCGCTGACGCTGCAGCACAGCATCAAATTCACAAGCAAAAGCCTAGCCATCGCTTTGCAGCGATTCAATTTTAAAAACATGTTGTCTCCAGTTTTTTTCCTCCCGTGCAAGATGCCAGGAGGTGTTTTGATTTTATGACTCAAAGTTAGCACCCGAGACACTGCGTAAAGAATAGAACACATTTTTGTTAAAGATTGTCATTTGAATGACTATCTTGTTAGCAAAAAGAAATATTTCAATTCTCTCAGGTGCGCACCACAACGTCGCGGTACTCACTGGGTGTCATCCCGACTGTCGCCTTGAAAATGCGGGAAAATGCGCTATGGTCTTGATAACCACAGGCAACCGCAATATCAGTGATGCTTAATTGCGATTCGGCCAATAGTGAGGAGGCTGCGTCCAGTCGAATCTTGACCATCATCTGTCTCGGGGTCAGGGAGAATATCTTGTGAAAATTACGTTCCAGTTGCGCCACCGACAAACCTGTCAGCTTGACAAGGTCAGCCATCGCGATGGTTTGCGTATAGTGCTGATGCAGATGTTTTACAGCAGCGGCAATCTTGGCATACACAGGATGACGTTGATCCGGCATGGCCAGGTCACGTGAAATGCCGGTCATGCCTATGATTTGATGACGGGTATCACGTAATGGGATTTTTTGCGTCAGACACCAGCCTGGCGAGCGGTTGGGATAAAGATGTAATTCCAACTGATCATGGATTTCTTTCTTGCCACTCAAGACCAGCGCGTCTTGCGCAGCATAACTGGCGGCCAGCGTCGCCGGAAACAATTCCTCGGCTTTTTTGCCTATCAGGGCATCCTTATCCCGGCCCCCGCAACGCCTGACGAGCGTGTGATTCACCACCAGATAACGACCCTCATTATCCTTGACGAAAAACACGATGTCCGACATGGCATCGAACAGACTTTCAGAAAAAAACACATTCGCCATCTGGCTGGCCATTTGCTGGCGTTTTTCCTGAGCAGGAAAAGTGGTGGCTGGTAGCGTCAATTGGTCAACTCCATATACAAAGGGTAATCAGCATCAATCTTATTGAGATTAAAGTAATTTATAAATATATTTAAATTATATTTATAATGCGTAGCTTATCTCAAAATCCAGTCTAAAATCTACACCTATGCCGAATTCTGCGTAAATCCTCAGCAAACAAGGACAGTCCATGGCAAAATTGGAGGCAGGAATATATTTCTACACATCAAAAAACTGCGAAAGTTATCGAAAAACACGTAGAATTTGATGATTCCAGCTTTTTACAAGGTAATATTCGTATATTAATAGGTAAAATCCATACAAAATACAGAACATGGATATCTGATGCTCGCTACCCCTGAAAAAATACTGACATTCCCTCCCAAGCTGCGTGCAGCCGACGTTGCCTATGACGCCATAGAAAGCATGATCGTCACACTGCAGTTAAAACCCGGCTCTCCCGTAGTCGAGTCTGAACTGGTAGAAAGGACCGGCTTGGGCCGCACACCGCTGCGGGAAGCGTTGATGCGCATGTCCTCGAATGGCCTGATACAGCAAATGCCCAGACGTGGCCTGATCATCAGCGACATCGAAGCCGCCGAGCACATGACGCTGATAGAAACTCGCCGCGTCATCGAACGCCTGATCGGTGCCAGCGCCGCCCGCCGCGCTACACCGCAGCACCGCAAAGACATCATAGAATGCGCCGACAAAATGCTGGTCGCCGCCAAGCGCAATGACCTCAACGACTACATGGCCGCCGACCAGGCCCTCGACCACGTCGTCCACGAAGCCTGCCGCAACCCCTCTGCCGTAGCCGCCGTCATCCCCCTCATCATCAAATGCCGCCGCTTCTGGTACGCCTTCCAGCACGAAGGCGACATAGAAGAAGGCGCCCGCTGCCACATGCTGGTCGCCAAGGCAATCGCCAAAGGCAATGAAGAACAGGCAGCCAAGGCAGCCGATGGCCTCATGGATTACCTGGAGTCGTTTGCGCGTAAGGTGATTGGGTAGGCTTATTATTTAGGTGAGGTAGAAACGCTACACCGTAACCAAAAGAATATGAAACAAGGTCGCAGTGACGTTGCTTTTGACGTTGGAGTTGCTTTTGAAGTCGGGGTTGGTTTTGACTTTCCGCAGTTCCCATGTGTCGACGCCGTTTGTGCGGTACGGAAAATGGATTAAGAAATGCCCGTGTTTGAGCGTAGCGAGTTTCGGACATTTCCCATTTTTTGTACCGTACAAACGGGAACCCCGCAGGGGCGATGACGCCTAGGTCGCCTTTTTGGCACACCTTTTTGGCGAAGCAAAAAGGTGTGTAGCCGCCGGTCTACCACCGGCCTGCAATCGTAGATTAATTACGAATGTATTTGAAAATCAGTTACGCAAAACACTACGAATCTAAAATTAATGTGCTTGCCAGCATGCCACGAACTCTGCTGGAGCAACAGCCTAGTGGATTCCAGCCAAAAACACGCTGGAATGACGTTACTCAGATTGCAACTCAAACTCCAGCCATAGAGTGATGAAGCATCACCTTAAAGAATGCCACAAAACACCCTCAATTGTGCCCAATTCTTCAGCAGCTAAGAGTATAATCTTGCCCCTATGGCATTCCACCCCTTTATTTCCAAACCGAATACCCAAGCAATCGCCCTGTCGACTGTTGCGTACGGCCTGCTGTATTTCGTGTTCATCGCGATGCTAAAAGCATCCATGGCACCAGCAACACTGGTGAATACAGATACCGGTTTATGGGGCAACCAGTTATTTATGACCATCTTTGGTTTTGCCCAGTATCTAGTACCGGGATTGCTGGTGGGATATCTGGCTGAGAAATCGCCGATGATGCATGGGTATCTGTTGGGAATAGCAACAACAGCGCTGGTCTATACCTATGCCAGCTTTGCCTATAGCGACACTCCTGCACAGCTACCCACTTCATATACAGTCTTGTACACCTGCTTTGTTGCGGGAGTCTGGTGCTCGCTTGGCGCAGTCATTGCCGATCATCTCAGAACCCACAAGCAAGAAAAGAAGTAAATCAAGACCAGTCAGGCCGGCGTTTTGCCAGGAAAGCCTGCACACCCTCTTGCGCGGAAGCATCCAGCATATTGCAAGCCATGGTTTGTCCGGCAAGTTGATAAGCTGCTTCGACACCCATTTCCAGCTGTTTATAGAATAACTGTTTGCCCATGCTGATGGCGATAGCAGGCTTGGCTACAATGCTGGCAGCCAGTTCTGCAACGCAGGTATCGAGTTGTTCAGTGCTGACGACACGATTGATGAGTCCGCGCTGCATTGCTGCCTGGGCATCAATGAATTCTCCCGTCAACAGCATTTCCATGGCCTGCTTGCGCGAGACGTTACGAGACAAGGCAACTGCCGGTGTAGAGCAAAACAGGCCAACACTGACGCCAGACACGGCAAAGCTGGCATTGTCGCTGGCAACAGCCAGGTCACACATGACGACCAACTGACAACCTGCTGCTGTAGCCAAGCCATGCACACGGGCAATGACTGGTTGGGGTAATTTCTGGATAGCCAGCATAAGCTTGCTGCATTGCTGGAACAGACTCTTGTAATACGCTTCCGAGGAATTAGCCTGCATTTGCTTCAGGTCATGGCCAGCGCAAAACGCCTTGCCAGCAGCAGCCAGCACAACTACCCGCACGCTCTCGTCGGCAGCAATGGCCTTAAATTCAGTCTGCAGGGCAACCAGCATTTCTTCCGACAGAGGGTTGAAGCGTTCGCCACGGTTCAGTGTCAGCGTAGTGACGCCAGTTGCGTCGCTACGCAATACGAAAGGCGTGTCTGCCTGTAGACTCATTCTGCGTCTTCCTGTTCTGGCTCCATGCCAGTTTGCACACTCTTGCCCTGTCCCAGCAAAATCGGAGGAACATAAGTCGCCAGCAAATGCTCGCGGCTGGCCGGGGTTTCCAGACTCACACGTCCTAACGCACCACTGCGGTAATCAAGCAACAGTGTGTGGGAAGCCTTCTCATAATCCCAATCACCACCTTTGAGCTTATAGCCACGTTTTTTGGCCACGCCTTCTATGACCGAGACCGCATCTATGCCGTCAACCGGAAAGCCATAGCGAGCAGTGATGAATTGTGGATAATGAATCAGCAATTGCTCTGCCAAAAAAGTCGCAATTTCTTCTTCTATCAGGGCATTCACACCGACTGCATGACTGGCAGCCAGCATCAGACCATCCGTAGGATGTTCTATCTTGGGCCAAAGCATACCGGGAGTGTCTGTCAGGATCATGTTCTTGCCCAGGTAAAGGCGCTGCTGGGTCTTGGTCACGGCTGGTTCATCACCGACATTGGCAACACGCTTTTTGAGCAGGGCATTCATCAAGGTCGATTTACCGACGTTGGGTATGCCCATGATCATCATGCGCAGCGGCTTGGTAGGTACGCCGCGATGCGGTGCCAGCTTCAGTGCCAGGCCTGGCACTTTGGCAACATCAGACGGCTTTTTGCAGCTCAGGGCAACGGCGAACACACCTTTTTGGGCATTGTAGAAATCCAGCCATGCCTTGGTGGCATTCGGGTCAGCCAGGTCAGACTTGTTCAAGATTTTCAGGCAAGGGCGCTGGCGAAAGTTGCGCAGCGACTCAACCATGGGGTTGCAAGAGGCTTGAGGAATGCGGGCATCCTGCACTTCTATCACCAGGTCGGTGTTTTCCATGGTTTCCGCCGCCTTCTTGCGGGCGGCGTTCATGTGGCCGGGGAACCATTGTATGGACATGCTTATTCTTCTTTTTAGCAAAAACAAAGCGATATTGTACGGAACTCTGCCCTGCTTGCGCCGGATTTTGCTTCCTACATCGGAAAACCACCCTATTTAAGCACCAATTTTATCAGATTGACATCCTGAATGCAGCAAGGAAGTCAGGATTTTAATCATCAGAGATAATTGAATGGCATTCTCCGGGTTACTATGTATGGAGGCTTGCTGACCGTTACATAGGACGAAAATTTTGTACAAACGATTCTTGCTGAGTATCTTGACTGTGCTGTTTGCAAGCGAAGTCTGGGCTAGCGACGTTGCACCCCGTGTCAACAGCAGTACGCCGCAATGTGCCGACTTTTTGCAAAAACTGGGCAAAAAACCTGCTGCCCTGATTTTCTTGGGATGTAAGCCCGCGATGGATGCACAAATACACACCCTGCTGGCCAGTTACAAAACCAAGGGGAGTGAGGCAGCACAAATAGAGCGCTATCTGATACTGCACACCAGAATGCAGCCACTACACCGTGTCTGCTGCATCTGGGAAAACCGCAATAGCCCTGCGCATGGCAAGGGTAGTGGCCAGCTAGTCAGCCAAACTGAATTCAATTACCGGATCAGCATGGGGACCACTGAAAATTTGATCAGTCAACGGAAAGATTGGGCAAAAATAGACTGGTTTTATGTCAGCGTTGAACTGGCACTGGAATCACCTTGAACCGTACTTGATTGAAGGCAGGAATCCAAGCTTATTTCTTTTGCACTTGCCCAGCGTTTTTTTCATCCAGCTTTTTGACACCTGCTGCCAGGTAATCAGTCAATTCATTCGGTACAGTCAGCGACAACTGGTAGTGCCTGATCTCGAACCCTTTTGCTGTTTGCGCTATCACGCCCGTCGCCTGGCAGATGCCCATCTGGGTTTGTAGTTGCTCATCAAACCAGATAATCTTGCGGTCTTCTGACATACTGATATGGCGGTTAAAGGATTTGAAAGCCCAGGCGGACTGGCGCTCGAAAAAACGCTTGGCCCATACCTTGAATTCATCCCGTGTCCAGCGTTCGGTCTTGTCCGTGCCTATGTAGATACCGTCTTTTGCAATCTTGTCAAAATACTGCAGACGTGCGTGTGCGGCATCGTCATGCCATTCATCGATAAAATGGGTCACTTTCTCTGCAAGTACGGTCATGTCTTCAGTCGCAAATGCATGTGCTGGCAGCATAATGAAGCTCACTGCAGAGCTCAAAGTAATGACTTTTAAAATTTTTATCAGCATGATATCTCCTTTGAAAAACCTCATGAAAGCCATTGACGTCGCCCTGTATCCGAAGTGTTAAAATAAACAGCTTTATGTCAATATTCAATGGAGAATGGGCGAATGAAGTACTTGCTAAATAGTTTGCTTACTTTTTTTTGCTTTGCATTTCCTGCTCACGCACAAAAACTGGCCATCACATCAACAGGAGCAGATTTTCAGCAATTTTGGGCACAAGCAAACGGCAAGGATCTGGCAGAGCAAGAAGAATTATGGTTACAGTTTGAGCGCAAGTACGCAGATGTCTACGAACAATTGCTGCCAGATTTAACAACTTCAGACGGCCACACACTATACAAAGAGAAGATACAACACCTGCTTCGAACCTTGCCAGTAACCGAAAAAACTATATTCCAGCTCTACGCTAATGCAGAAAAACTCACAGCATCACAAGGTGAGCGGTTCAAACGTCAATTTCCTGATATGCAGGATGGCATGCAGATTATTTTCTTGCCTACACTGGGGATCAATGGCGCACAAAGATACCTGAAGTCCAAGGATGCATGGGTGCTTATTATTGGTGTTGATCGTATCGCCGAAACCGGGGAGTCTCTCGACGTATTATTTTCACATGAATTCTTTCATTTGTATCTGTCCCAAAAAATTTCTCATCTGAAGTCCGGTTCTTCCATGGCATCACCTTTGTGGCATGAGGGGCTGGCAACATATGTCAGCAAAATGCTGAATCCCGAGTCCACGTTGTCACAGCAATTAATGCAGGAAGACTTGGCGGAAGCCTGCATTGAAAACAACATCAAGACGTGGGCAAAAGATTACTCCACAATCATGATGTTGAAACCGCAAGGCAAGCAGTATGCCGACTGGTTCAGAGTCATCAGCAGCCAGGATATCAAACGCCGTGGCTATTGCCTTGGCCTCCGTGCTGTCAGCAAAATAGCCGAAACACATAGCATCATGGAAATGACAACCTGGGGTGAATCCAGTTTCGCCCCAAAACTCCAGCAAGCACTTATAAATCTATCTCATTAGCAATCCAGAGATGCGCGCAATTCATCTTTGCGCGCCAGGATAAATTTAATCGGCAGCTTATCGTGGATTCTGTTGAAATTCTCTTGTAGCAAAAACCACGTATCCAAAAGATGAATGGGCCGGTAGGGGATTATTCCCAAATTCTGCCATATGCCCATACTTTATATTCCGCACTCCCCCGTCCGGCATACACGAGCAATCCCCCTTCGCCAACAAAAAACGGGTCTACATCTGCAGTTTCTATGCTGAACGCAGTGTCTTTATAAGCGCATTGTTCTGCATCCTCTGGTGAGTCATCCTTAGAAATAAAGTCATCATCGTGAAATAGATCGCAATCTGCAGTCTTTTTATCGACGATTTCACCGTTTTTAATTGTTAACTGGTAACCTACTTCCGCATCGTAACCAAACAGCTCAAAAGCAACGTTTGCATCTTTCGTCTTCCATAACGGCGCTAAACTACCCAAATTAGCTTGCTTGGCTGGTGAACTGGCAAGCAAATATATGGCGTTAATCGAATTCACGCTTTTCCAGCCGAAAGAAGACCGATACTCTTCCGCTTCGTCTTCTGGATAGTCTGGCACGATTCCAGAGAACAGGAATGCAGGAAGGCCTGAAAATATCAGTTTAAAATTTGGATACTCTTGCCATTGCTCACAAAACCCAATATTAGCAGCTACCATCACTGAATGATCAGATTTGCTGATCCTGGCAACTGGCTTATAAGTGCCTTCCCCGTTCGGTCCATTGGGAACCAGAATCAGATCACCGACCTTGATCGTATCTATACGCCGCAGACCATCTTTGGTATGAATTAGCGTACCACCTGCAAAACCGCCTGATGTATTCATTGATACTTCTGGAGAATCAAGATTCATATATATTTCCTCAAAAAAATGCGTTCATCGCATTCAACTCTTCTGCACCTGGGATTTTTCCTGGCTACATATCGTCAACAAGAACCGTATGACTCAGCCACGTAGGGCATAGAGACGCGAGTAAGCTTGAAGCGCAGAAATTAGGGTTCTGACGATTAGGGCGGCGCAAGCAGCACATAGTGTGGCACTCGCATTTCAGCACAGAACACCATCTACTCGCTTGCGCTGTATTCAAAATCGCCTACTTCATATTCGCGCTCGCTGATGACATGGATTGTGGAATCCACACTACTGAAGTGCGCGAATTTCGAACAAATAATAACTGATTTTTTTCATGCTGAGTTATGAACAAATTCTGCACTTATTTGGAAAATAAATTCTTTCGTTTCGGAAATTTGATGTCAAGGTTTACCGCTGAAGTAAAGACACCTGTATCAGTCCAAGAAGGCGATAGGTATCGAATTCGCGGAGCAATTGATAAGTCTTGTTTGACGAAACTTGCGGACTTTCTGTCGACCGTCAACTGGTTGACGCAAGGATTCGCGCTTGATGACTTTAGCATCAACATTTAAAGAGGGGAGGATCAGGGCTGCGCGGCCAAATAATCTGTGCGCGTTATACGGTAAATCAGGCTGGCGGCTTCGCCTGGCACATCCGTCACTTCTGAGTATAGCTGCATGCCGATTTTTTCCAGGGTGCGGCGCGAGGGCGTATTAGCGGGCCTGACCAGGCCATACACAGCATCCTCAGCCAGCACCACGAAGGAGGCATGCAAGGCTGCCATGGCCATTTCCGTGGCATAGCCCTTGCCCCAAGTGTGGGCTGCAAAACGGAAATAAAGATTCAAACCACTGAAGTCACCTATCTGCTTGCGCATGACGCCACCAAAACCCAACACCTGATCTGGTTCGTCTATAGAGCAGACTGTCCAGTAACCAAAACGCTGGCGCTCCCATGAACCTGCCCAATCATCCAGCAATACCCTGGTGGTTTCGCGTGATCTGGGGCCAGTAGGATTATGGATATTGGTGGCAGGGTCACCATGGATGATGGCAGCGCTGTCTATGTCGCTGCGTTCCAGTTTGCGCAATAACAGGCGCTGCGTTTTCAGCGGACTCAGGCTACTGTAATTAATCATGCATCAATCCAGATCAGCCAGGACTTTGAGATGCGCGACTACGCTACGTCCCAGGGCTGACAGGTTATAGCCGCCTTCCAGGCAACTGACGATGCGTTTATTGGAAAACTCCTGGGCTATCTTCATGATCTCTTTCGTGATCCAGGCATAGTCGGCTTCGACCAGGCCCATCTGCCCCATATCATCTTCACGGTGGGCATCAAAACCGGCCGAGATGAAGATCATTTCTGGCGCAAACTTGCGCAGGGCGGGCAACCACTGCTCGGTAATCAACTGGCGCACGACGTCGCCATAACTATGCGCCGGGACAGGGATATTCACCATATTGCTGGCAGGATGCTCAGTACCGGTGTAGGGATAATAGGGGTGCTGAAAAAAACTCACCATCAGCACCCGTTCATCATTGCGGAAAGCTTCTTCCGTGCCATTGCCATGATGGACATCAAAGTCAACGATGGCAATGCGCTGCAAACCGCGCACTTCCAGTGCATGCTTGGCTGCGACGGCAATATTATTAAACATGCAAAAACCCATGGCTTCGCTGGGCGTGGCGTGATGGCCTGGCGGGCGCACTGCGCAAAAGGCATTTTCCACTTCGCCATCCAGCACGGCATCGGTCGCGGCGACTGCAGCACCAGCAGCGCGCAGCGAGGCACGCCAGGTATAAGCATTCAATGAGGTATCAGCATCCAGCGGAAAATGGCTGTACTCCGATTTTTCGGAAGGACAGTTCTCCCGTATCCGGTAGATGGCATCGGCAGTGTGCACACGTGCCAGGTGCGCCTCCGAGGCTTGCGGTGCATCGCGGTGATCAAGCAAAGTACTGATGCGGCTGGCGATCAATTGATCGTCTATGGCTTGCAAACGATCCGGTGATTCCGGATGCCAGGAGCCCATTTCATGGCGCTTGCAATCAGCATGGGTGTAATACGCAGTTGTCATGTCTCTGTGCCAGAACTGCCACATATCCAGCCTGGCAGACAGCTGCCAGCGCATAAAAATGTGATATTTGTTCTGCTTATCTTATCTGTCTTATTATCAGTTTCACCCTATTTGCCTGAATTTGCAAATCCGTTTGTCTGAATCTTTTCACCAGGAGCAACAGTTTTTGACATTTCGGTTTACACTGTGGGCACAGAAATTTGACAATTCATGAACCTGATCTTCCCAGTTCAGGTATGCACTTCTTGAATTTCAGGCAACAACAAACACAGCTCAGCAAGGAAGAACATGTTTTCCAAAGTACATAAAGTAGCAAAACAGGTCAACAGCGTCATCATAGGCAAAGAGCAGCAAATCAGACAGGCACTGGTTTGCTTGCTGGCAGGCGGCCATTTATTGATAGAAGATTTGCCTGGCGTGGGCAAGACAACGCTGGCGCATGCCCTGGCGATTTCCCTGGGCTTGAAATTCAACCGCCTGCAATTCACCAGTGATCTGCTGCCAGCTGATGTAGTTGGGATATCGATTTTCGACAGGGAAAAGTCACAATTTATTTTCCATCCCGGCCCCATCTTTGCCCAGGTCTTGCTTGCCGATGAAATCAACCGTGCCACGCCCAAGACACAATCGTCCTTGCTCGAAGCCATGGAAGAAAGACAAGTTTCGGTAGAGGGACAAACCCGCAACCTGCCCAAGCCCTTTTTTGTCATCGCCACCCAAAACCCGGCACATCAGGTCGGCACTTTTGCCTTGCCTGAATCGCAGCTGGACCGGTTTTTGATGTGCCTGTCGCTGGGTTATCCTGATGCCGCGGCTGAACGTGCATTGTTGCTGGGCGAAGACAGGCGCAGCCTGCTGGCCCAACTACCTGCCGTCATGCAGGCCGAAGAATTGATGGAAGCCCAGCAGCAACTGAAAAAAATCCATACATCTGCGCCGCTGATCGATTATGTGCAATCGCTGGCCCATGCCACGCGTCAGGGTGATCTGTTTGCCGAGGGCATGAGCCCGCGCGCCTCTATCGCCCTGTTGCAAGCTGCCCGCGCCTGGGCTGCCATGGAAGGTCGTGACCACGTCTTGCCAGAGGATGTGCAGGCGATCCTGATCCCCGTGATTGCGCACAGGCTGCGCCCACTAAAATCAATGACGGGCAAAGTCAGTGCCAGCAGCGAATTGCTGGCGCAATTGATGAAACGTGTCAGCGTCTGATCTTGCCAGTAAAAGATATCTAACTGCATGTTCACATCGATTAAAAAAAAGCTGCGCAAAATCGTTTTCCTGGAAAGTAAGCCAGAAAGTGGTGAAGTCTTCCTGAGCCAGCGACGGGTATTTACCGTGCCCAGCAAACCCGGGCTGGTATTTGTCGTCTTGCTGCTGCTGATGTTTTTAGCCGCGACCAACTACAGCCTTAATCTTGGCTTTGGCCTGACATATGTACTGGGCGGCGTCGCCCTGATCAATGTGTTTTATGCCTTCCGCAATCTGGCCTATCTGCATTTATTGCCAGGTTCTGCCCGGGCTGTATTTGCTGGAGAAGAAACTGAATTTACAGTTTACCTGATCAACCGCCGTGCCCATGCACGTTACGCCATCAGCGTGGGTTTTGCCGACAAAGGTCACCCGGAGAAGTTTGTCGATATTGCCGCAGACAGCCGGGTTGCAGTACAACTCAGCTATCCCACCATCAGCAGGGGCTTGCAGGCTATCCCCAGAATACGCTTGCAAACCTATTATCCGCTAGGCTTGTTGCGCGCCTGGAGCACCTGGCTGGCGGATGCCCATGCCCTGGTCTACCCGCAGCCTGAAGTCAATGCACCACCTTTGCCCATGTCCGGCCAGGGAAAAAAAACCGAGGTGCCCGGACATGCCGGTGATGAAGACTTTGCTGGGGTGCGCGCCTATCAGCCAGGAGACCCGATGAAACATCTGGCCTGGAAACAAATTGCCAAAGTCGATACCGCACTGGGCGGTCAATTGGTGACCAAGCAATTTGCCGGTGGTTCTGGTAGTGATGTCATGCTCGATTTTTCTGCCCTGCCCGGCAGCATGGATATCGAGCTCAAACTATCGCGCATGACCAGTTGGGTATTGGAGGCAGACCAGCGTGGGCTGATGTATGGTTTTCGCCTGGGGCAAACAAAATATCCAGCGGCAAGCGGACCTGAGCATTGCGATGCCTGCCTGCGTGCGCTGGCGCTTTACGATATGTGAGCATCATGAAAACGCCCTTATTCCGCACCATCCTGTCACGTGACAAAGCCGACACCCTGCTCTTGATCTTCGCCTGTGCCTTTGTCCTCTTGCCACATGCCGATCATGTGATGTGGTGGGTGAATGCATCCTGTGCCTTGCTACTGACCTGGCGTGGCTGGTTGACCTTGAGTGGCCGTCGCCTGCCGCATGCCATGATATTACTGCCAGTCGCAGTCCTGATGATGGCATGCGTTTACTTGACACACAGAACTTTTTTTGGCCGGGAAGCTGGTGTCACCATGCTGGTCTTGCTATTGACTTGCAAACTTCTGGAGATGCATGCCAAACGCGATTTGTTCGTGGTTATCTTTCTCGGTTTCTTTATCTTGCTGACCAGTTTCTTTTATCAACAAACCATACTTGCCGCCGTACTTACCCTGACAGGCTTGTGCCTGCTACTGACTGCACAATTATCGTTTCACTATACTGGCGTGGTACCTCCACTAAGGCAAAGACTCAAGTTCGGCGCCACTATATTGGGTTTGGCAATCCCGCTTACGATTATCGCCTTTGTGTTGTTTCCACGCATACAGGGGCCACTCTGGGGTTTGCCGGGTGATGCACATTCGGCACGCAGTGGTTTGTCCAGCTCCATGTCACCGGGCAATATCAGTGATTTGGCGCAATCCGAAGAGATTGCCTTTCGTGTCAAGTTTACCCAGGAAATCCCTGCCAAACCCTTGTTGTACTGGCGCGGCATCGTCATGGATAAATTTGATGGCCGCAGTTGGTCACATGAAGACAGGAGATCGCTCTACAGGAATGCAGAGGAAAGAAACTGGATCAGCTATACCGGTCAACCTGTACACCAAGAAATCACGCTGGAAGCCAATGGTCAAAACTGGTTGTTCGCACTGGACATGCCCGCCAGCGAGCCCGAAATTGAAGGCAGCTCGGCAAGCAGTATTGTCATTAACCAGCAAATGGAAACCCGGCGCGAACAGAGTACCCAGGAAAGAATCAAGTACAAGATAGCGTCTTATCCCGGCTATAGCCTGGAAGCCAATAGCAGCCGGGAAATGCAAGCACATTCTCTGTATCTACCGGCGGGCTATAACCCGCGGACTACTGCCTTTGCAGCCAGCCTGCGGCAACAATATCAGGATGACTTGCAACTGGTTCGGGCGGTACTCGATTATTTCCGCCGCGAAGCCTATTCGTATACGCTGGAACCACCACTGCTGGGCAAAAATAGTGCCGATGAATTTTTGTTCGATACCAAAGCTGGATTTTGTGAACACTATGCCAGTGCCTTTGTCTTGCTGATGCGTGCTGCGAATATACCGGCGCGCGTGGTTGCCGGTTATCAGGGTGGCGAATTGAATTCCATCGACGGTTTTCTGGAAATACGCCAATCCAATGCCCATGCCTGGGCAGAAGTCTGGCTGGAGGGCAAGGGCTGGATCAGGGTAGACCCCACTGCCGCAGTTGCTCCTGAGAGGGTAGAACGTTCTCTCAATTACGCCGTGCCACGCCAGGGTTTGGCCGGGCTCATGAACCTCAGCCCTGACGGCATCTCTTTTTTCAATCAGATGCGCATGCAATGGAGTGCCGTCAATAACTCCTGGAACCAGTGGGTCCTGAACTACAATCAGAGCAAACAAATCAGCCTGCTAAACTCACTGGGCTTCAAAAAAATCGACTGGGCTCAGATTACCTTGCTGTTTTTCATTCTCACCAGCCTGGTACTGGGTTTGATGGCCTTGCCTTTGATACGCAACCGACCACGTCTAAGTGCTCTTGATAAGGTATACTTTTCTTTCTGTCGCAAGATGGAAAAAAAGACCGCAGCGCGTGCCTTGCATGAAGGCCCTTCCGCCTATCTGGAAAGATTGCGCACCAGCCTGCCCGCAGCCGATTTTGAAAATGCCGAGCGTTTTCTGAAACTGTATGCCAGCGCCCGCTACGGCAAAAACCCAGGCCCGGACAACGTATTGATCCGGCGTTTAAAAACCTTGCTGGCAGCATGCCGCTAATTTTTTATTGACGCATTTTGATTTCTCCCATAACACCGGTAACAAGCAAGCCTGGCACTTTGCAAAACTGCATCTATTCCCTCATCATTGCAACGGCACTTATCATGACGGGTGAAGCAAATGCTGCAACGAAAAAGCAAGTAAAAAAAGCGGCTGCCGCTGCTACTGCAAGCGAAAGCCATTTTGAGCAATGGAAAGAAGTCTCAGGATTTATCGCCAGCATGATCAGCAAGCATGGCTTTACTGAAACTGAATTGAAAGCCACTTTCAAGCAGGTCAAACACATCGAATCCGCCAGGCAATTGATGCGCCCTGCCCCACCGGGAAAGCCCAAGAACTGGAAAGCCTACCGCGCGCGATTTGTCGAACCTTATCGCATTGAAGCCGGCGCTGCCTTCTGGGACAAATATGCTGATGCACTGACAAAAGCTGAGCAAGAATATGGTGTCCCGCCTGAGATTATCGTTGGCTTGATAGGCGTGGAAACCATCTTCGGCAAACAGACTGGTGGCTTTCGCGGCATGGATGTGTTGACTACATTGGCATTTGATTACCCAGACACGCCGACCCGCGATGCGCGCATGCAGTTTTTCCGTGGTGAACTGGAAAACATGTTGCTGATGGCCAAAGAATCTTCGCTCGACCCATTTGTTTTCAAGGGTTCTTATGCAGGTGCTATAGGCTGGCCACAATTCATGCCTGGCAGTATCAGGAAATATGCCGTTGACTTTGATGGTGATGGCAAGATCAATTTGACTGACTCACCAGTCGATGCCATCGGCAGCGTCGCCCACTATCTGGCGGTTCATGGCTGGAAACGCAACTTACCGATTGCTTTTCCAGCGACCCTGGTCGTCCCTGAAAAGAGCGAGCAACTCAATACTGCTCTGGGGAAAGGTTTACTGGCCAGCTATCAGTTGCAGGATTTAAAAGCCATCGCGACAACAGCAAGTAGCGAAGCGCCAACAAATATTTCCTATGGGCTCGTTGATCTGCAAAATGGCAATGACGCAACAGAGTACTGGTTTGCAACAGACAATTTTTTTGCCATTACGCTATACAATCGGAGTTATTTTTATGCCATGTCAGTGTTTGACTTGGGCCGTATGATCGCAGCTGCCAGACATAAATAATGAGCATAGAAGCAGTTTGAGGTACATTTGAAGGGGATAATAACAATTTAACAGATTTTTCATGCCCGAATAAAATTGTTAATTTATGTTATTCTAGTAACTAATTACTGGAATAAACATTGCCATTCAGTATTTTCTAAACTAAAGTGTTGTTATCTAGTTGACACATTTATGTATGAAGTAAGCAATGTGTCAAGAGATTTAACAATGGTTTGCTATTTTTCTGACAAGCAAATTATATTTTAAAGATACAATATTACCGTTTGATTAATTTTTTATTGAAGCAACTAAATTTAGCATCAATAAACTAAACAGCGAGGTAATTATGGCAAACCTGACCCAGCTTGAATCCGATGAAATCGACTATGATCCAAACAATCTGTTGGATACTCTGATCAAGCAATTGCATTTGAAAAATGATGCGGCACTCTCCAGAGCATTGGAAGTGGCACCACCAGTAATTAGTAAAATCAGGCATCGTCGCCTGCCTGTAGGCGCATCATTACTGATACGCATGCATGAAATCAGCGATGTCAGCATCAAAGAACTGCGCGAATTGATGGGCGACCGTCGTGCGAAGTTCCGTATCAGCGACAAACAATTCAAACCAAAAGACGCAGCATAAGTCTTTTATTTGATCGGTGGTTGCTGCCTGATAAGTCTTCGGATTTCCAGGAAAACTGCTTTATTGAAAAATACCGAAAATGCGCCAAAAGCGTGATTTCGGTATTTTTTTGGCTTTTTTTATTATGCTGAGGATTTGTGACAGCGTGATGTAAAGAGCTGACAGAGTCGGGCTTGCAGAGTAAGTACAAGGTGAGCGCAATGCCAGCACCCACCAGGCTAAGTCTATCAGGCAGGAAATACGCCAGTAGACAAATAGCGGTCACCACGGTCGCAAACGATGAAGACGATGGTGGCATTTTCTACAGTCTGTGCTACGCGTAAAGCAATTTCGCATGCTCCTGCGGCAGAAATACCACAGAATATCCCCTCCTCCACTGCCATCCTGCGCGCCATGTGTTCGGCATCGGCCTGCGTCACAGACTCCACCTGATCCACCCTGGCCTTGTCATAGATTTTGGGTAAATATGCTTCCGGCCATTTGCGTATGCCAGGTATCTGTGAACCCTCTTCTGGTTGCGCGCCAATGATGTGGATCTGCGGATTTTGTTCCTTCAAGTAAGCGGATACACCCATGATGGTGCCAGTCGTGCCCATGGCACTGACGAAGTGAGTGACCTGCCCCTTGGTATCACGCCAGATTTCTGGTCCCGTGGCTTCATAGTGCGCCAAAGGATTATCAGGGTTGGCGAACTGATCGAGTATCACCCCCCGCCCTTCTGCCTGCATTTGTGTTGCCAGATCACGGGCATACTCCATCCCCCCCGTCTTGGGCGTCAACATGATTTGTGCGCCGTAAGCGGCCATGCTTTGGCGTCGCTCTATACTCAGGTTTTCTGGCATCAGCAAAATCATCTTGTAACCACGCATGGCCGCAGCCATGGCCAGAGCAATGCCGGTGTTGCCACTGGTAGCTTCTATCAGGGTATCGCCAGACTTGATTTGGCCACGTTCTTCTGCCCTTTTGATCATGGACAAGGCAGGTCTGTCCTTGACTGAGCCAGCAGGATTGTTTCCTTCCAGCTTGCCGAGAATGACATTATTACGTCGCTGGTTTTCAGCACCTGGTATACGCTGCAATCTTACGAGTGGGGTATTGCCTATGGTATCTTCAATGGTCAGATAGGTCATGGTCAGCATGCTTAAAATTGCAAAGCCTCATTCTAATCGCA
Organism: Undibacterium sp.; assembly: GCF_030683615.1. Taxonomy (NCBI): domain Bacteria; kingdom Pseudomonadati; phylum Pseudomonadota; class Betaproteobacteria; order Burkholderiales; family Oxalobacteraceae; genus Undibacterium; species Undibacterium sp. The sequence continues at coordinate 129,418 of NZ_JAUXQE010000035.1, read as the reverse complement.
GTTACCATTAGACGCTTGCTGCATAAGCTAGTTGGTTAGCTGGTGATACCTGTCTTCATCAAGCAGAAATGCCTTGCTCCCCAGAGAGATCAAGAGCTTCACCTTGTCATTTGAGGTGTATGACTTGCTTATACAAATTTTGAATAAGCTAATAAAAAACCTCAGGGTCACCCCTGAGGTTTATGGCTGGCACATACAGCGTCCAGCAAATTGCTCACTTGACTTTATTTAGCGCTGGCCTTGGACGCTGCCGCGGCTGCAGAAGCCGCAGCGGGAGCCTTGGCAGCTGCCGGGGCAGATGCGGGTTTAGCGGTAGCAGCAGGTGCTGATGCCGCCGCTGGAGCTCCAGCCTTATCTGCAGCTTTATCTGCCGCTTTTTCTGCCTTATCAGTCTTGGCAGACGCAGCACTGGCCACAGGTTTTGCTGCAGCACCAGGTTTTGCCTGACCATTGACCGTCAAACCTGCAGCAGACAACTTAGCCGAACTCTTTTCGCCTATGCCTTTGACGCGGCTTTCAAAATCTGCCCAGTCCTTGAAGGCACCATTCTTGGTACGCTCTTCTATGATGGCCTTGGATTTGGTCGGACCTATACCCTTGATACCATCCAATGCAGCCTGGTCACCTTTATTGACATCAACATCAGCAAATGCAAATCCGGTAGCTGCCAACAAAGCCATCAAGCCAAACACTAATTTCTTCAACATGCGAATACTCCCTCAATAATTGAACATTTATTTAAGCGGTATAGTTCAGTTTTTATCACTGTCTATATGGATATCAACGGAATCAACTACATTCCGTTGACAAGTATTCCACAAAATCACTGTATACATATGTCAACTTTATTCAATCGCCCAGCCTGTCTATCAAAAAATCAATAAAACAACGCAGCTTGGGTGGCATCTGGCGGCGACTTGCATAGATGGCATACAGATTGGCGGCAAAACCCGGCTCATTACCGCCGACCAGTTGCAAACGGCCGGAGGCAAGATCATCATCCACTAACCAGGCTGGCAAAAATGCAGCGCCCATGTCTGACAGTACGCAATGATAGCTGAGTGTGGTGTCGCTACATTTCATGATGGCATCTAGCTTCAATGGTGGCATTTCTGTTTGTAGTGGCAAACGAAACCGTTCCAACTGCACATAATTGGGCAAGATGACAGCCATGGCAGCCTGCTCGGCTGCTTTCTCAGCTCTCACAAGCAAATAGGCTGGCGTCGCTACCAGATGGAATTCCACCTTGCACAAGCGCCTCGCGATCAGGGCAGAAGAAGGCTCATCGGTGGCCCGCAAGGCCAGGTCAAAGCCATCCGCCACCAGATCCACCATATGATTATCCAGGTGCAGATCCAGCCGCACCTCTGGATAGTGTTGCCGAAAATCTGCCAGCACTTTGGCAAAGCCAGGGTTGGCACACCAGACAGGCGCGCTGATTTTCAGTTCGCCGCGGGGCGGCCCGCTCGTTTGCGCGACCGAGGCGACCGCAGCATCAAGAATATCCAGTGCCTGCCTGCCCTGCGCAAAAAAATCCTTGCCTGCTTCAGTCAAGCTCATGCTGCGGCTGCTGCGATTCAGTAACCGCGCCCCGAGCTTGCGCTCCAGCCTGGCGATATGTTTGCTGACCATGGGCGCGGCCATGCCCAGGCGATCTGCTGCAGCAGTAAAGCTGCCTGACTCGACGATTTCGCGAAACACCCTGATGCCATTGATATCAAGTTCCTCCATGACCAGCCTTCACTTGTCTAATGTTTCCATTTATGGAAACAATACAATTACTTTACCACCATCGTTTTCCTCAATGGGAAACATTATGATGGATTACATCTGGCTCCATCTTCAAGAAAATGAGCCCCCGTGCTGAATAACTACTCAAGGATACTCATATGAACCTGCCTACCTACTTTATCTCGCATGGCGGCGGCCCCTGGCCATACATCGAAGATATGCGCAAAGCCATGCATATGCTGGAAACGTCGTTGGTCGATATACCACAACAATTGCCACACAAGCCCAAGGCCATACTGATGATCTCGGCGCACTGGGAAGAGAGTTCTTTTACGCTCATGAGTAATCCCAGGCCGGGCATGGTGTATGACTATGGTGGCTTTCCCGAGCATACCTATCATGTGCGCTACCCTGCCCCAGGCTCGCCAGAGCTGGCTGACCGTGTAATTGGCCTGATCAGGGCAGCAGGACTGCCCGCGCAAGCTGATGGACAACGTGGCTTTGATCATGGCGCATTTGCACCACTGGCCGTCATGTACCCTGAAGCGGATATGCCTGTCGTGCAATTATCACTGCGCACAGGTCTGGACCCGGCCGAGCATCTGGCTTTGGGACGTACCCTGGCCCCTTTGCGGGCCGAGGGAGTGCTGATCATAGGCAGCGGGCTCAGCTACCATAACCTGCGCCGCTTTGGTCCGCTGGCGAAAGAACCATCATCGAGTTTTGATGACTGGTTGCAGGATAGCCTGATCGCCAGCAGCACCACAGAAAGAGTCGCCCGCCTGATCCATTGGGAAGATGCGCCGGCAGCAAGGGTAGCCCATCCAAGGGAAGAGCATTTACTGCCACTGATGGTGGCCGTGGGTGCGGCAGAGGATGAAGTTGCCAGTTGTGTTTATCATGAAGAAAACATCTTTGGCGGTGTGGTGGCATCGAGCTTCCGCTTTGGGACGATTGCCTGATAAACCTGTATTGAGAATGCTGGCTTGAATACTTCAAGCCAGTACAGTTATCAATTTAATGTGCAGACTCAGGAAAGAGTTCTTCTCGCGTCACAGTCGCCGTACCCAGCTTGCCAACGACTATACCGCCCGCACGGTTGGCAATCACTACCGCCTCTTGCATGGACTTTCCTTGCGCCAGCATGACAGCCATGGTAGCGATGACGGTATCACCGGCACCAGAAACATCAAATACTTCACGCGCCATTGCTGGCACATGGGTCACACCATCAGCTGTGAATAAGGTCATGCCTTCTTCAGAACGGGTCAGCAGCAAGGCGTCGATGTACAGCTCTGCGCGCAGTTGCTGCGCCCTGGCTGTCAGTTCTTCTTCATTTGGCCAGTCTCCGATGATTTGCTTCAGCTCCGACTTGTTCGGAGTCAGCAAGCTGGCACCGGCATAACGTTTGAAGTCACTCCCCTTGGGGTCAACCAGCACAATCTTGCCCGCTGCCTTTGCCGCAGCGATCATGGCGCTGACATTCACCAGACTGCCTTTTGCATAGTCTGACAAGACGACGACATCATAGCCAGTCAACAAGGAATTGAAGCGATTGAGTTTGTCACGCAGGACATGCTCAGTCGGACGTTCTTCAAAATCGATACGCAACAATTGCTGTTGCCTGCCGATGACGCGCAGCTTGATGATGGTAGAAATTTGCTGATCACGGCTGAGATAAGCTTCTATGCCTGAAGTCTTCAGCAGGCGCTCCATGCTATTGCCAGCATCATCGTCACCAATGACTCCCATCAAGGCAGCCTGCACACCCAGGGCGACGGCATTGCGTGCCACATTGGCTGCACCACCGAGGCGTTCTTCACTTTTTTCCACGCGCACGATAGGCACCGGGGCTTCGGGTGATATGCGGTTAACTTCGCCAAACCAGTATCTGTCCAGCATGACATCGCCAGCGACCAGAATACGCTTCATCTTTGCATCAATATTTTGCATTATTTGTTCGTCATTTACTTGTCAATACGGAGCGGCCTATGCCGTGGTATTCAATGCCCAACTCAGTCATGACCGTAGGCTCGAACAGATTGCGGCCATCAAACACCACCGGCTGTTTCAGGCGCGCCTTGACTTCGTCAAAATCCGGACTGCGGAAGGCCTTCCATTCAGTAACAATGGCCAATGCGTCAGCATCCACCAGCGCATCCATGGGGTTGGCGGCATAGCGTATGGAAGCCAGCAATTCTGGTGCATCATAGAAATCCAGTTCCAGCACGCGCTTGGCTTCCTGCATGGCCACCGGGTCATAAACCGCCACCGTAGCACCTGCGCGCAACAATTCGCCCAGCAAGACACGCGAAGACGCCGCACGCATATCATCGGTATTCGGTTTGAATGCCAGGCCCCAGATGGCGAAATGGCGGCCACTGAGATTTTCACCAAAGCGCTGCTGCATCTTGTCGCCAAGTACCTGCTTTTGACGTGCATTGACTGCTTCCACCGCCTGCAGTATCAGAAGATTCAGACCATAGTCCTGTGCTGTGCGTTCCAGCGCCTGCACGTCTTTGGGGAAGCAAGAGCCGCCATAGCCGCAACCGGCATACAAAAAACTGTGGCCTATGCGAGGATCAGAGCCGATGCCGTGACGTACTGCTTCAATATCGGCACCGACATGGTCAGCCAGATTCGCCAGCTCGTTCATGAACGAGATGCGGGTCGCCAGCATGGCGTTCGCGGCATATTTGGTGAACTCTGCCGAGCGCACATCCATCCAGTAAGTGCGTTCATGATTGCGATTGAAAGGCGCATACAGTTTCTTCATCTGGCTACGGGCTTTCTCTCCCTGCGGTGTCTGGTCGCAACCGATGACGATGCGGTCAGGACGCATGAAGTCTTCTACGGCCGCGCCTTCTTTCAAAAATTCTGGATTGGATACCACCGAAAATTCTGCCGTCACAGAACGTGCCCCTAGCTCCGCAGAAATGGCGGCACTGACGCGGTCAGCCGTGCCGACAGGCACGGTAGATTTATCAACGACGACCTTGAAATTCGTCATGTACTTGCCGATGTTTTTTGCCGCAGCAACGACATATTGCAAATCGGCAGAACCATCTTCATCTGGCGGTGTGCCGACAGCGATGAACTGCACATCACCGTGCTTGACGCTGGCTTCGACATCGGTAGAAAACTGTATGCGGCCCGCAGCTCGGTTGCGCGCGACGATTTCTTCCAGGCCAGGCTCATGGATAGGGATGCCGCCGTTATTGAGAATATCAATTTTGCGCTGGTCAACATCCAGGCAAAACACATCATTTCCCAATTCAGCCAGGCAGGCGCCTGTGACCAGACCAACATAACCTGTACCAATAATTGTGATTTTCATTTTTTCATCACCATATAAAAATAAGTCATTCCGTGCATCCAGACATCTAGTCATCAACATAGAGTTTCGGATCACGGACCTTATTCAAGATTCTTTAAAGCTCAATGAGTATTCAGGGAATGCTCTTTCCTTATCTGGAGCGAGCCTATTAATTCATTACATTGAGTTCTTCAGTACGGCGCGGTGGGTAAGTTTCCCATTTACTGCAACCCGGGCAATGCCAGTAAAATTGCCTAGCCTTGAACCCGCAATGCGAGCACTGATAGCGAGCCAGCTTTTGTGCGTAACCGTGGACCAGATTCTTGATGATGGCCAATTCAGGCCTGACTTCAGGTGGCACAACCATGATGCGGCCATCCAGCAATTTATCCAGGCCCAGCAGCGTCGGCGTCCTGCGTAATTCTTCACTGACCAGGCTATTGACTGCTTCCACACCTTCCAGTTCCAGCGTGGCCTTGAAAACCACTTCCAGCAAATCGATGGATGGCGCCTCCGCCAGATAATTCTTCAGTAGATTCAAGCCTTCTTGCGGTTTGTCGAGCTTGCGGTAACCATCCATGAGGCGCTGGGCTACCAGGGCTACGTGCGGCACACTTTGCTGCTCTACCCTGCGCCAGGTGGACAAGGCTACTTCAGTGTCGCCACTGGCCATATACACGTCACCCATGAGAATGATGGCACGTACATTATTGCGGTCTGCTGCCAGTGCTTTTTCCAGGCTGGCCAAAGCGGCAGCGGTATTGGTATGCACCAGTTCATCCTGGGCAATTTCACAGTAGAACTGGGCAATTTCTTTTTGACGGCCACCAGCACCACATTCCTGCAAGGCATTCGCTGCTTCTATGGCGCGCGCCCATTCTTTTTCACGCTGGTAGATTTCCAGCAAGGCGCGCCTGGCCTGGGCTTCATAGGGACTATTGACGAGCAGGTTATAGGTTTCTTCGGCGCGGTCGAGCAAACCGGCTTTCAGGTAATCCTGGCCCAGTTCATACATGGCCTGGGTTTTTTGCTCGGTAGGCAAGTCTGGCCTGGCCAGCAGGTTTTGATGGACGCGGATAGCTCGTTCAGTCTCGCCACGGCGGCGGAACAAGTTACCAAGGGCAAAATGCAAGTCTACTGCCTCAGGATCAAGCCTGACAATGTCGATGAAGGCATCAATGGCCTTGTCAGGCTCATCATTCAGCAGGAAATTCAAACCCTTGAAATAGCCACGCGGCAGGCTGCGGGATTCCGAGATCAACTGACGTATATCGATACGCGCAGCAGTCCAGCCAAGGGTGAAGAATAAGGGGATACCAAGTAACCACCAGATTTCAAATTCCATGTGCGTTTTTTCTTATTGTGTTTTCAGGTATTGCGAATGCTATCAGGCTGCGGGGCTTGTGTGCTGGCCCTTTGCGCTGCTTCACGTTCTTTTTCAATTTCTGCCAGGGTCTTTTTATGCTTGTGCAGATCGCGTCTGTGGCGGAAGACCATAGGTACCATGGCCAGTGCGCCCAGCGTAGCACCGCCAGCAAAAAAAGCCAGCAGCATGATGACCAGCGGCGCAGACTGTTGATAGCCAAAGAAATATTGCAGCGTGACTATCTGGTCGTTTTTCAAGGCAAAGCCAAAGAACAGGATAAACAGGACAATGGCGAACAATCTTGAAATATATTTCATGTATGCATCCTTGAGGATAAGCGGAAAAATCGTCAATTAAGCAATTAATCCCGAAAAGAGCATTGTACTGAAAAAAAACGGCATATCGGAAAACCGATATGCCGTTTTTATCTTTGCGTCATCTAATTAGCTCAAAATTCCGAGCTCAACAACCAGTCAGCCTGACTTAGTCATCGTGTATCGGTTGCCCCACCATGGCATCAACACGTTCGCGCAATTCCTTACCTGGCTTGAAGTGCGGCACCCGTTTTTCAGGGACCATCACCTTGTCACCGGATTTAGGATTACGACCTATCCGTGGTGGACGACTGTTCAGTGCAAAGCTGCCAAACCCACGGATTTCTATGCGTTGTCCTGTTGCCAGGGCATCCGACATTGCATCCAGTATAGTTTTAACAGCAATATCCACATCTTTAGCTACCAGTTGCGGATATCGCTCTGCCAGACGAGCTATCAGCTCCGACTTAGTCATAGTAATAAATCTTATGACGTAAGCTTAGTTTTTATTGTCGAGCTTGGCTTTCAACAAAGCGCCCAGGCTGGTTGTGCCGGATGCTGCGTTGGAATCAGTAACGGACATTTTTTGCATAGCTTCTTGTGTTTCAACGCTATCTTTAGCTTTGATAGACAATTGGATGCCACGAGCTTTGCGATCGATGTTCAATACCAGGGCTTCAACGCTGTCGCCGACTTTCAGGTGTGTACCAGCATCTTCCACGCGGTCGCGGGAGATTTCGGATGCACGCAGGTAACCTTCAACGTCGTCTGCCAACTGGATTACTGCGCCTTTGGCTTCAACAGATTTAACTGTACCAACGACAACTGCACCTTTGTCATTCATTGCGCAGTAGTTGTTGAATGGGTCGCCTTCCAGCTGTTTAACGCCCAGAGAAACACGCTCACGCTCAACATCGATAGCCAGAACGATAGCTTCCAGTTCGTCACCTTTCTTGAAGCGACGTACCGCTTCTTCGCCTGTTTCGTTCCAGGACAGATCAGACAAATGTACCAGACCGTCGATGTTGCCAGACAAACCGATAAATACGCCGAAGTCAGTGATGGACTTGATCGCGCCGCGAACTTTGTCACCTTTCTTGTGGTTGATCGCGAAATCATCCCAAGGATTGGCTTTGCACTGTTTCATGCCCAGGCTGATACGACGACGTTCTTCGTCGATTTCCAGAACCATGACTTCAACTTCGTCGCCCAATTGAACAACTTTGTTTGGTGCAACGTTTTTGTTAGTCCAGTCCATTTCGGAAACGTGAACCAGACCTTCGATACCTTGCTCGACTTCAACAAACGCGCCGTAGTCGGTCAGATTCGTTACTTTACCGAACAGACGTGTGTTCGCTGGGTAACGACGGGACAAACCTGTCCATGGGTCGTCGCCCAGTTGTTTTACGCCCAGGGAAACACGGTTTTTCTCTTGGTCGAATTTCAATACTTTTGCAGTGATTTCCTGACCAACTGTCAACACCTCGGAAGGGTGACGTACACGACGCCATGCCAGATCAGTGATATGCAACAAGCCATCGATGCCGCCCAGATCAACGAACGCGCCGTAGTCAGTGATATTTTTAACAATACCAGTAACCACTGTGCCTTCTTTCAGGGTTTCCATCAGTTTTTGACGCTCTTCGCCCATGGACGCTTCAACAACAGCGCGGCGGGACAGCACAACGTTATTACGTTTGCGGTCGAGCTTGATAACTTTGAATTCCATGGTTTTGCCTTCGTAAGGAGTTGTATCCTTAACTGGGCGTGTATCAACCAAAGAACCTGGCAAGAAAGCGCGGATGCCGTTCGTCAGAACAGTCAGACCACCTTTGACTTTGCCATTTACTGTACCAGTAACGATCTCGCCAGACTCCAGCGCTTTTTCCAGCGCGAGCCAGGAAGCCAGACGTTTAGCTTTGTCACGGGACAAAATTGTGTCGCCGAAACCGTTTTCCAGCGAATCAATCGCTACGGAAACGAAATCGCCGATATTAACTTCCAGGTCGCCCTGGTCGTTTTTGAATTCTTCAACAGGGATAAAGGCTTCAGACTTCAAGCCAGCGTTAACGATCACGAAGTTGTGGTCGATACGGACAACTTCAGCAGAAATCACTTCACCGGAACGCATATCCTGACGTGACAGGGATTCTTCGAACAAAGCTGCGAAGCTATCTGCACCGGTTGCGAAATCTTGGGACATAAAAACAGTAGACATAGTATTTACAAGTTAGCCGGAATAGCACAAAGGCACTGTTTACCGGGTTAGGTTGAACATCCCTTTATTAACCTTGCGTCAATAAAGGCACTTGAAACGACACATGCAGACTTCACCAGCTACTTATTACCTAAGCTACCTATACGGCGTTGTTTGTCTGTGTTTGCGCATACCAGACCAGGACTTTACTGACTGCTTCTTCAGCAGTTAATTCAGATGTATCCAGGATGATCGCGTCTGGCGCAGGCTTGAGCGGCGCTGTGGTGCGGGCACTATCTCTCGCATCACGTTCCATCAAATCTTTTACCAAGTTTTCCATATTAGCAGAAATTCCCTTTTCAATCAATTGCTTATATCGACGGCTTGCGCGCGCCTCTGCACTTGCTGTCAAGAAAACTTTTAAGCTGGCATCAGGGAAGATGACAGTTCCCATATCACGGCCGTCAGCCACCAGACCGGGTGTATAGCGAAAAGCCACCTGCAAATCGACCAGCGCCTGGCGCACTGCTGGCAAAACAGCAATGCGCGAGGCAGCCACGCCAACTTCTTCTGCCCGCACAGCGTCGGTAACATCAGCTTCTTCAAGAAAAACATGTCCGTGAACAAAACGACAAGGCAGGGTTCTTGCCATCGTAGCAATGGCAGCTTCATCTTCCAGTGCGATGCCATGGCGGGTAGCCATTAGGGCAGTGAGGCGGTACAAGGCTCCAGAATCCAGGTAATGAAAACCCAGATGCTTGGCTACCCTGTGTGCCACCGTGCCCTTACCGGATGCGGTAGGGCCGTCTATCGTGATAACAGGACTACGTGCAGTCATAGATAACAATAAAAACCTTTAAAACAAATCTTTGTGATTAATCTTGGCAAAGACTTCAAAATAATCAGGAAAAGTCTTGGCCACGCATTTTGGATCGTTGATGCGCATAGTAGCACCTCTGCGGGCACGTCCATCGAGACTGGCCAAAGAGAAACACATAGCCATCCGGTGATCATCATAGGTATCGATGGTAGCTGGCAATATATGCCCAGGCGGCGTCACCGTCATATAGTCGGCCCCCTCTTCCACTATCGCACCCAGTTTGCGCAATTCTGTCGCCATGGCAGACAAGCGATCGGTCTCCTTGACGCGCCAGCTGGCAATATTGCGCAGCGTAGTGGTGCCATTGGCATACAGAGCAGCTACCGCAATCGTCATGGCAGCATCGGGAATATGGTTGAAGTCCATGTCTATGGCTTGCAAGACACCGTTCGAGCTGGCTTCTATCCAGTTATCGCCACGGGTAATCGTTGCCCCCATCTTTTCCAGCGCTTCTGCAAAGCGTACATCGCCTTGGATGCTGGACTTGCCCACACCTTCTACACGGATAGGACCGCCAGCGATTGCACCTGCCGCCAGGAAATAGGATGCAGAAGAAGCATCGCCTTCCACATGGATGACGCCAGGCGACACATAATGCTGGCCTTTTGCGACTGTAAATGCCTGCCAGCCATCACGCGCTACCGTCACGCCAAATTTTTGCATGAGGTTCAGAGTGATTTCGATATAGGGCTTGGAAATCAGCTCACCGACCACTTCTATCGTCACGTCATGTTCACGTGCCATCAAAGGTGCGGCCATCAACAATGCAGTCAAAAACTGGCTGGAAACATTACCTTTGACCTGCAAACGCTGGGCATGGATATGGCCACGGCGTATATGCAGCGGCGGGTAACCGGGATTACCTGTATATTCAATCTGCGCACCAGCTTCGTTGAGTGCATCAACCAGGTCACCGATAGGACGTTCATGCATGCGGTGCACACCGTGGATGGTGTAATCCCCACCCAATACCGCCAGTGCGCCAACCAACGGGCGTATCGCAGTACCGGCATTGCCCATGAACAAATCGGCCTGGTGTTTGGGGAAATGACCTTTGACGCCATCTACCGTGTAGTTCTGGCTATCGCCATCCTGTTCCCAGTGCACGCCTAATTGCGTCAAAGCGTTCAGCATGACCAGGGTGTCATCGGATGCCAGCAAATCCATGATCTGGGTCTTACCTTCCGCCAGCGCTGCCAGCAAAAGTGTACGATTGGAAATGCTTTTTGAACCCGGTAATTTGACAGTGCCCTGCACCTGCATGACAGGTTGCAGATCGAGGTAATGCGGATAATGTTTGCTTGCTTGTGTCATGGTCTTATTCAATTCTGATCTGAGTTTGAAGACGAGAGAAACGCATAAGCGTTATCAATCCCCACCTTCACGCTGCTGTTTCTCGGCTGCCTCAATGGCGCTGATCCAGTTATGGCGCGCGCGCTGGGCATTGGCGTAAATACCTTCTATGCCGTCACTGTTGGCATCCACCAGATGCTGGCGCAAAATGGACAGGCGGGCAGTATACGAATCCAGTTCCTGCAACATCGCAGCACGGTTCGCCAGGCTGATGTCACGCCACATTTCTGGTGATGAACCGGCAATGCGGGTAAAGTCGCGGAAGCCACTTGCTGCATATTGGAACAAGGTATCCGCATGCGGCTTGCGGGCAATATCATCGACCAGGGCATAAGCCAGCAAATGCGGCAAATGGCTGACTGCGGCAAATACGCCGTCATGTGCCGCAGGCTCCAGATGATGAATGATGGCACCGCATTGCTGCCAGGCCCAGGCCACCCTAGCCACATCAGCATCAGTATTTTCTGGCAGGCGGGTGATGACCGCTTTTTTGCCAACATACAAATCCACCAGTGCTGCCTCAGGCCCATTTAGTTCACGTCCGGCTATCGGATGCGCCGGTACAAATTGCGCAATCTTTTCACCGAGGCTGGCGCGTGCTGCTGCCACCACATCGGCCTTGGTACTGCCCGCATCCGTGACTATCGTACCGGCTTGCAGATGCGGATAAATCGCCTTCAATATCGCGCCGGTTTGTGCGACGGGCGCGGCAATCAGCACCAGATCACAGTTGCGCAATGCCTGCTCGGCATTCAAGGCTATTTCATTGATGATACCCAGTTGCTGCGCTTTTTCCAGCGAAGCTTGACTGCGCCCTACTCCGACTATCTGCTCAACTGCACCAGCCTTTTTTAAAGCCAGGGCAAACGAGCCACCAATCAAACCTACGCCAAAAATCGCAATACGTTGAAAAGCTTTTTGCATCAGGCACTCACACTGTACAAGGGTAAGAGCCCAGCACCTTGAAGAAGGCTGCCTTGTCATTCAACTCGGACATGGCGGCTTCTACCTTGGCATCCATGACATGGCCTTCCACATCAACATAGAAATAATATTCCCAATTGCCGGTGCGTGCAGGGCGTGACTCAAAACGCGTCATCGATACGCCATGCTTTTCCAGTGGGGCCAGCAGGTTGTAGACAGCGCCCGCCTTGTTTGGCGTCGCCAGCACGATGGAAGTCTGGTCTTTGCCGCTAGGCGTGGTACGCAGACGGCCAATGACCGCAAAACGGGTACGGTTATGCGGGTCGTCCTGGATATGTGCAGAGACTATGCCCAGGTTGTACTGATGACCGGCAATTTCACTGGCAATCGCCGCCACCGTATAGTCACCACTGGCCATGCGTGCTGCCTCTGCATTCGATGCCACTGCATGTCTTTCCACATGTGGATAATGCTGGTTCAGCCAGGCCTGGCATTGCGCCAGAGCTTGTGAGTGGGCGCAGATGCGGCTGATGCCCTCCATATTGCCAGACTTGCTCATCAGGCTATGCTGCACAGCTATCGCCAACTCACCACTGATGGCGAGGCTGGTTTGCAAGAGCAGGTCGAGCGTGCGGTTGATCGCGCCTTCTGATGAATTCTCGATAGGCACGACACCAAAATCTGCCGTACCAGCTTCTGTAGCACGAAAAACTTCATCAATGGATACGCAAGGCAAAGGCTGGATAGCATGACCAAATTGCTTGTAGACGGCCTGCTCACTGAAGGTGCCGACAGGGCCAAGGAAAGCCACCACCACGCGGCGCTCCAGTGCACGGCAAGCCGACATGATTTCGCGGAAGATCAGTTGTATATCGTCACTGAGCAACGGACCCGGATTGCGCTCCGCCACGCCGCGCAAGACTTGTGCTTCGCGTTCCGGGCGAAACACCGGGGCATTGGTTTCTGCCTTGACATGACCTACTTCTTCGGCCACGCGGGCGCGCTGGTTCAGCAAATCCAGGATTTGTGCATCGATGGCATCAATTTTGATGCGCAGGGGGAGTAATTTATTGTCGCTCATACTGTACCTAAAAACCGTGTTTGATAAGGTGTGGGCATGGCCAGCAGTGTTTAACTGCGCCATGCCAGATCATACTTTGCTACTCGCCAGGCTTTTGATCCGGCTTGTCAGCGCCACGGTTTCCAGGTGATGGTGTTGTGCCATGCTCAGAAAGGGCTGACTGGAGTATATATATTGAACAAGTGATTTTAATGCAAACTTGCTCAGGAATGTTTGCGGGCAAACTCTTGCATGAAGCTGACCAGGGCCTGTACACCTTCTATAGGCATGGCGTTATAAATCGATGCACGCATGCCGCCTACTGATTTATGGCCTTTCAATTGCAACAGGCCATTCGCCTTGGCTTCTGCCAGGAATGCCGCATTCAGATTTTCATCTTTCAGGTAGAAAGGCACATTCATACGCGAACGGCTGCCTTTTTCTACCCGGTTTTCATAAAAGTCTGTGGAATCCAGGTAGTCATACAACAGGTTGGATTTGGCAATATTCTTTTGCTCCATCGCTGCCACACCGCCCTGCTGCTTGAGCCACTGGAACACCAGGCCCGCGATATAAATCGCATAGGTCGGCGGGGTGTTGTACATGGAATCATTGTCGGCGACGATTTTCCAGTCAAAGGCGGATGGGCAGATCGGCAAGGCATGGCCTAGCAAATCTTCACGCACAATGACGATGGTCAGACCTGCCGGGCCGATATTCTTTTGCGCGCCACCAAAGATGACGCCATATTTGGACACGTCAATCACGCGTGACAATATGTGCGAAGACATATCGGCAACAATCGGCGCATCGCCAGTTTCAGCGGCGATATCCGGAGCAAAATTGTATTCGATACCATCTATGGTTTCATTGGTGCACAGATGCACATAGGCTGCACCTGGCGTCAATTTCCAGCTATCGCGTGGTGGCACGGTAGTAAACCCGCTGGCCTCGCCAGAAGCAGCGACATTCACATTGCCGTATTTTTTTGCTTCCTTGATGGACTTGCCAGTCCAGGAGCCAGTGTGGATGAAATCAGCCGTTGCCGGCTGCGGCTTGCGCCCCATCAGATTCATGGGAACGATAGCATTTTCACCCAGGCCACCACCTTGCAGGAACAGGATTTTATAATTGTCCGGCACCGCCAGCAGCTCGCGCAAATCACTTTGCGCAGCAGCGATAATGGACATGAATTCTGGCCCGCGGTGGCTCATTTCCATGACGGACATGCCACTGCCATGCCAGTCCAGCATTTCGGCAGCGGCTTGCTGCAATACCTCTTTCGGCAATACTGCCGGGCCTGCAGAGAAATTGTAGATCGTCGTCATGATGTTTTACTCCGCTGCGTCAGCTTCTGGTGCGCTGCCTTCCGCTTCGCCTGCACCGTTATCGCCTGTATCTACATCCGCATCTGTTTCAACAATACGTTGCAGACCGGACAGCTTGGTGCCATCTTCCACAGCAATCAGCGTCACACCCTGAGTTGCGCGACCCATTTCGCGGATCTCGGAAACACGGGTACGTATCAGGATACCACCAGTAGTGATCAACATGATTTCATCCGTTGTTTCAACCAGAGTAGCTGCCACAACCTTGCCGTTACGCTCGGAAGTCTGAATCGCGATCATGCCCTTGGTACCACGGCCGTGTCGCGTGTATTCAGTGATAGGTGTACGCTTACCGAAGCCGTTTTCAGTCGCAGTCAACACAGATTGCTGTTCATTTTCAGCTACCAGCAATGCAATGACTTGCTGACCTTCATCCAGATTCATACCACGTACACCACGGGCGGTACGGCCCATAGGACGTACATCGTTTTCATCAAAGCGTACAGCCTTGCCAGAATCAGAGAACAGCATGACGTCATGCTTGCCATCCGTCAGCGCTGCACCGATAAGGAAATCGCCCTCATCCAGATCAACCGCAATAATGCCGGCTTTACGTGGATTACTAAAGTCAGTCAAAGGTGTTTTCTTGACCGTGCCAAGGCTGGTGGACATGAAGACATAATGGTCTTCAGGGAAAGTACGGTTATCACCAGACAAAGGCAGGATGACCGTAATTTTTTCACCGTCCTGCAATGGGAACATGTTCACGATAGGCTTGCCGCGTGAAGTACGCGAGCCTTGTGGCACTTCCCATACCTTCAACCAGTACATGCGGCCACGGTTACTGAAGCACAGGATGTAATCATGGGTATTGGCCACGAAGAGTTGCTCAATCCAGTCATCATCCTTGGTTGCAGTCGCCTGCTTGCCACGACCACCGCGTTTTTGCGCACGGTATTCAGACAAAGGTTGCGACTTCATATAACCAGTGTGCGACAAGGTCACGACCATGTCTTGCGGCGTGATCAGGTCTTCTGTGCCCAGGTCAGTAGCGTTATGGGTGATTTCTGAACGGCGTACGTCTTTGTTGCCTTCGCCGTATTCATTGCGAGCCAGGGTCAGCTCATCAGTGATGATGACGGTGACGCGTTCTGGCTTGGACAAGATGTCCAGCAAATCGGCGATTTCTGCCATGACGTCTTTGTATTCGTTGACGATCTTGTCTTGTTCCAGGCCAGTCAGGCGTTGCAAACGCATTTGCAGGATTTCTTGCGCCTGGTCGTCAGACAATTTATACAGGCCATCAGGCTGTATGCCGTAATGCTTGGGCAAATTCTCAGGGCGGAAAGCATCAATGCCAGCTAAATTGTCAGCCGCAGTACGTGTCAGCATCTCGCGCACCATGGAACTATCCCAGGCACGGGTCATCAATTCCTGTTTCGCGATCGGTGGCGTCGGTGCAGCGCGGATGATGGCGATAAAGTCATCGATATTCGCCAGCGCAACTGCAAGGCCTTCCAGCACATGACCACGTTCACGCGCCTTGCGCAGCTCAAACAGAGTGCGGCGTGTCACAACTTCACGGCGATGTGACAAGAAGCAGGACAGCATTTCCTTCAGGTTCAGCAGTTTAGGCTGGCCATTCACCAGCGCCACCATGTTCATGCCGAAGGTGTCTTGCAACTGCGTTTGCTTGTACAAATTGTTCAGTACCACATCAGGTACTTCGCCACGCTTGAGTTCGATAACCACGCGCATGCCCGATTTATCGGATTCATCGCGGATGTCAGAAATACCATCGAGCTTTTTGTCACGTACCAGTTCAGCGATACGTTCCAGCAGGGATTTTTTATTGACCTGGTAAGGCAGTTCGTCAACGATCAGTGCCGTGCGATTTTCTTTGCCAAATTCTTCAAAGTGGGTCTTGGCGCGCATGACCACACGGCCACGACCAGTGCGGTAACCGTCGCGCACACCAGACACACCATAAATAATGCCACCAGTAGGAAAATCTGGCGCAGGGATGATCTCGATCAGTTCATCGATCGTGCAATCGCTATTGCGCAAGACATGCAGGGCACCGTTGATGATCTCTGTAATATTATGTGGCGGGATATTCGTCGCCATACCCACCGCAATACCGGATGCACCGTTGATCAGCAGATTCGGGATGCGGGTAGGCAGAACTGACGGCTCTCTTTCCTTACCGTCATAGTTGGGGACGAAGTCGACTGTTTCTTTTTCGATATCAGCCAGGATTTCATTGGCGATCTTGTCCAGACGGCACTCGGTATAACGCATCGCCGCAGCATTATCGCCATCGATGGAGCCGAAGTTACCCTGACCATCGACCAGGGTATACCGCAGGGAAAAATCCTGCGCCATACGCACCAGCGTGTCGTAAATGGAGGCATCGCCGTGGGGATGGTACTTACCCATGACTTCACCCACCACACGCGCACATTTGACGAATGGGCGGTTATAGACATTGTTCATTTCGTGCATCGCGAACAATACGCGACGATGCACAGGCTTTAAGCCATCACGCACATCCGGCAAAGCGCGACCTACGATAACGCTCATCGCGTAATCGAGATAGCTTTTGCGCATTTCTTCTTCAAGGGAAATCGGGAGTGTTTCTTTTGCGAATTGATCCATTGGCGGCCGGCGAATTAGAGCTTGGTTAATTAATAACGTCTTCGACTACGTCCTCAATAACATCTTATTAAGACTATTAAAGACTGACGTTTAACTCTTGATTCTAACATGCCTCCCACCCTGAATTCCATTTATAGCAATTAAGTCAGCCAAACTCTGCCTGTAGCCAGCAAAATTGCCAAGCAAGGGTTTGCAACACTGTCGTTCAAATGACAGCCTGAGCGCAAATTTATATGATTTAATCAAAAGCATAATAAAAAACACCCCTCAAAATAATCAACACCCCCACGGAGACAACCATGTTAAAGAATTTGACAGCACTTTGCGCGCTTGCAGCATTCACCCTCCCTATCGCAACAGTATTTGCCCAATCCAATCCAGCAGCACCTGCGTCAGCAGCACAAGGCGCAGAAGCCCCCGCCTCGGCCGCCGTACCAGCTACACCTCCAGCACCAGTCGCCCCGCCAGCACCACCTGCCCCACCCAAACGCTGCGACTTTGCCCTCACCCTGCCTAGCGATGAAATTTTCGAGCGCAACAAATCTACACTTAACAGCAAAGGCAAGGAACGCATCGACAATGAAGTCATGGCCAAATTAGCCAACTGTGCCAAAGTCGACCTGATCGTCGTCAGTGGCCATACTGACTTGAACGGTAGCCATGCGCAAACCCAAAAATCATCGGAAAAAAATGCCGATGCCGTGGTTGCCTACCTCGGCAGCAAGGGTCTGAATACT
The DNA here is from genome assembly GCF_030683615.1 of Undibacterium sp. Lineage (NCBI taxonomy): Bacteria > Pseudomonadati > Pseudomonadota > Betaproteobacteria > Burkholderiales > Oxalobacteraceae > Undibacterium > Undibacterium sp. Next base: position 111,554 of record NZ_JAUXQE010000035.1, on the reverse strand, counting down.
TCCATGGAGACCATGGGCATGGGCAAAACCCAACAAATCAAGGCTTGCGACGACAAACAGCCCAAAGCCAAATTGATGGAATGCATGGCACCAAACCGCCGCATTGTCATAGAGGGGCGTGGCCTGGCCAAATAAACTCAACGGGGAAAAGTCACCAAAGCTTGGCCTTAAATAAACAATTTCCCCTTTTGAAACTGGTATTAACTTGCCAAAGTGCATATTAAGTTGTAAATATGCGACATATTTGACTAAGTGTAACTTTGCCGATTTAACAATTTTCGTCTTAAACTTGCTGAATATGGCAAAATAGAACGAATGTTGATAAATGGCTTGATGATGTTTGACGAAATAGTAATGTCATCATCGCCGTGTTAATATGTGGTTTTATGCAGTAATTTCGCGCAGTTCATCTGCGGTAATAATCTCACCCGAGAGGAGAAATATGAAAAATTTAGTCAAGCTCGTTATCGCAGCGTCCGCAGTAGCATCCTTTTCTGCTTCCGCACAACAAGACATCATGGCCAACAAGCCACACAGCGCCTATGTACAAGATGGTCGCGGTGTAATTGCACGTGACCCATTTGGTCTGTGCTGGCGCACAGGCTACTGGACACCTGCTGACGCAGTTCCAGGTTGCGATGCACCACTGGTAAAACCAGCTGCACCAGCCGCAGTAACACCAGCACCGGCAGTAACACCAGTTGTGCCTCCAAAACCAGTTGCTCCACCTGCACCTACTTCTGAAAAAGTAACGTTCGCAGCTGATGCATTCTTTGATTTTGACAAAGCTGTTCTGAAACCAGAAGCTAAAGTCAAACTCGACGACATGGCATCCAAATTGAAATCCATCAATCTGGAAGTTGTGATTGCTGTTGGTCACACTGACTCTGTAGGCTCTGACGAATACAACCAAAAATTGTCTATCCGTCGCGCTGAAGCAGTCAAAGCTTACTTGGTAAGCAAAGGTATCGAAGCTAACCGTGTTTACACCGAAGGCAAAGGCGAAAAACAACCAGTAGCTGACAATAAAACAGCTGATGGCCGCGCCAAAAACCGTCGCGTTGAAATCGAAGTTGTTGGTACACGCAACTTGAAGAAATAATTCTCATCAATCAAGGTTTTAAGCTTTGATATGAGTAACAAACCCCGCTTTTGCGGGGTTTGTCGTTTTCTGGACACGCAAAACTATTGCTCTCTATGTTTGTCTTTCACCAATGCAGTACTAGTCCGAATCGCCTACAATAGCGGTTTCGCAGCTCATGCCCTGACCCGGCACTTCAGACCACATCATGTCGACCTTGAACGCTGATCCCGCAGAAATCCAGAAATTTAGTGAACTTGCCCATCGTTGGTGGGACCCCACTTCCGAATTCAAACCACTGCATGAAATCAACCCATTGCGACTGGAATGGATCAACCAGCGCGCACCGCTGGCGGGCAAGCAAGTCATCGACGTTGGTTGCGGTGGCGGCATCCTGGCAGAATCCATGGCAAAAAAAGGCGCCATAGTCACCGGCATAGACCTCTCTGACAAGGCGCTCAAAGTGGCAGACCTGCATGGCCTGGAATCTGGTGTGAGTGTGCGCTATAAAAAAATCGCCGCTGAAGACATGGCAGAAGCTGAGGCTGGCCAATTCGACATCGTCACCTGCATGGAAATGCTGGAACACGTGCCCGACCCCGCATCCATCATCAAGGCATGCGCCAAAATGGTCAAGCCCGGTGGCCATCTATTCTTTTCGACCCTGAACCGCAATGCCAAGGCCTATTTGTTCGCAGTCATCGGTGCAGAATACCTGCTGCAAATGCTGCCCAAAGGTACGCATGACTATGCCAAGTTCATCACGCCCGCAGAATTGTCACAAGACATACGCAATGCCGGTCTCGAATTACATGCGATGAAGGGATTGAGTTACAACCCCCTCACCCAAATCTATTCACTGAATGCTGATACCAGCGTCAACTACATGGTTGCCTGTACGCGCCCGCTGTGAACTTAACAAATCGCCTTCATCAATCATGAGGGCGTGCTTTTGATTTTTTATTATGCAAACTCCACAAGCAATCCTGTTTGACCTGGACGGTACACTGGCCGACACAGCCCCCGACCTGGCCGCAGCCGTCAATGTCATGCGGAAAAACCGCCAACTGGCACCCGTCCATTACCAAAGCTTGCGTCCCCATGCATCGGCCGGTGCACGCGGTTTACTGGGCGCTGGCTTTGGCATCAAGCCTGAACACCCAGACTACGAAGCCATGCGCGTTGAATTTTTAAATCAGTATGAATCTGCCATCGCCGTCCACAGCAAACTGTTCAAGCAAGTGCCTGACCTGCTGCGCGGCCTGGATGTCATGGGCGTAGCCTGGGGTATAGTCACCAACAAAGCCATGCGCTTCACGCGCCCGCTGATGCCATTGCTGGATTTGCAGGAAGCACGCTGCGTCATCTCCGGTGACACCACTCCCCATTCCAAACCCCACCCTGCCCCCTTGCTGGAAGCCGCAAGGCAATTGGGCATACGCTCAGAAAATTGCTGGTACGTCGGTGACGACCTGCGCGATATCCAAGCCGCCGAAGCCGCCGGCATGACCAGCGTCGCCGCCGCCTGGGGTTATTGTGGTGCCACCGAACCCAAACACTGGAAAGCCGACGCCATCATCGACAGCCCGCTGGAACTGCTGGAGCTGATACGCGCCAAACATTTACAGGCCGTAGGCTCTTGAAACTTCCGTACCAGGCTATATATGGGATATACTAGCAAAGCTTAGGGGTCGACCAGGTTTCGACAGGGGTTGCAAAGCAGCGCAGGGCATACCGAGGCCAGACTACCTCGTAAATACAATCTGAACTATATAACTGCAAACGATAACTCGTACGCATTAGCCGCTTAATACCGGCTAACCTTACACCACTTCGTCCATAGGGTGGGCTGGCAACAGCAGTAAGGACATTCATATGGAATCGTCTTGAGCCGGGTTACTTGACTCTCGATTAAATAATAGGTAACTCGTCCTGCCGCAGCGTGTGCGTCCGCGTCGTCAGGATTAAATCAAATGGCAGCACTAAGTATGTAGAACTGTCTGTAGAGTGCTTCTGGACGCGGGTTCGATTCCCGCCGACTCCACCAGAATATGAAAAGCCATCCAATTTATTGGGTGGTTTTTTTATTTTGATTGATTTAGTGGGTATACAACACACGGCACGCGGGGATGAATAGATGACACTGCACACTCATTAATACTTGATTTACGTATCCGAGAAGCTTGCAAGTTACAAAAGCAACAAATAAAAATTTTACAGTCTATGTAACTAGTTATGCTTGGCTTAAGCATTTATATTATAGACCTTAGTCTCTAAGACTAATTCTAATTTGGGAATTAGTTCGCCATAAAACCCACAAAAACTTAATGATCAATATATTTAAATGTAGAAATTCCTAATTGCCATGAGTGACAAAGAGGCAATAATTGAGAGGAAATCAATTCATTATCAAAATATTATTTCAACAAAAAGGAGTGCAAATGATTTATCCGCCACACGCTCTGTTAGATGCAATTCAGCGAGGTGAAATAATCCAAAATCTCTCTGAGCGGGAATTAAATGAGCCTGAAGGTGTGGGGTTTGACTTAAGAGTAGCGTCACTGTCAGAGATTACGAACGGAAGTGGCAGCCTTTTGCGAGAAACTAGACGCACACCAGACTCAACGCAACTCGAATTAAACTCAAATGAACTTTTCATTTTGCGGCCAGGGAAAACTTATTTGGCTACTACACTTGAGGAATTTTCATTACCCATACATTTGAGTGCAATTTTTTTCCCACGAAGTACACTCTTCCGTAGTGGCATACTCTTTCAATCTAGCATCCTTCCTCCTGGCTATAGTGGTCCGATGACCTTTGCACTCACAAATACGCACTACACTGATTTTGAAATTCAATTCGGAGCTAGATTTGCGCACGTAGTGATTATGGCGGTCGATGGCCAAGTTGACCCGTACAGAGGCCAATGGAATGAAGGAAGGATTTCACAACCCGATGATGAAAAGCAAATCTAATGACAATCCTCAAAATAAAAGGAAGAACGGTTCAAAACCAAGAGGAATTCATACGCAATTCCATGTCAAGTAATAGTCTGATATATACGAATGCAAAACTCGAAAATATAGAAGAATATTCAATTGAATTATCACTCGGTGCAGGTTGGAACCAAAACTATAGTGATGAAAACAAAAATCTGATTAAGATTACTGACTCAATCACAATTCAACGAAATGAATCAATAGTCGTGGAAGTAGCCGAAGAAATAAGGGTTCCACATAATCGATATGGAATTGTACTTCCTACAGGAAGCATGTTCTTGTCCCGTGGGATCATAGTAACACCCGCAAAAGTAGAACCGTCCTTTAACGGGAAATTGAAACTCAGACTCTTTAATACTACGAGTAGAAAAGTCGAAATTGCGCGGGGAGCAAAACTTGGTTCAGTTATTTTTCTCTCAACCGAATCAACCATCCAACATGAACCAATTCATCGATTCGCAGAGATTTCAGATATTCCTGAAACAAAATGTGCCAAATTGAAAAGATGGCTCGCCGCAAATCCAACGACTTGGATAACTTGGCTTATTACCTTCTTAACTGGCTCGCTGGCAACATTCGTATTAACCTACCTCTTATACTACAAACCAATGTTGGAAAGTAAATCGCCGCAGACATCTAACACTAAGCAAGCCACATCAAATCAAGTAGCGCCAAAACCATAACATCAAAGAATCATGATCATAATAGAAAAAAATCTAGAGCAGCTAACCCAGCAATACGGCATTTGTGACAGGAGCTTAGTTGACGATTTTTCCCTCAAAGTTCAACTAGGGAATCATTGCTATAGACCTAAAATATATGACAAGCCTGTGGTTTTTGGGTTGCTTCCCAATCCAACTGATATTTTTCATGAAAAAGAAACACTCCAACAAAATCTGGTACTGAAACCCGGTGAGCAGCTTATAACTTGCAGCAAACATATTTATAAAATCCCACTTGATTATTTTGGTTTGCTTCAGACGAAAGGAACTCTTGCCAGACTTTTTGTTGTGGCGTCATGTAATGACGGACAAATAGAGCCAGGATTTGAAGGATATATAACATTTGAGCTAGTAAATCATTCCCCTTGGGTTATAGAAATACCGTCAGGAAGTGATATAGCGCAAATGTATTTAATTAAATGCTCAAGTCCCGCAGAAAACGCTTACAAGGGCCGGTACAGCGAAGTCGCAAAACAGGGCGCTACCATACCTATTTTTAATATATAAAATACAATTATCAAAATCTGCCCTGCGTGGTTCATCTGCGGCATTTCAATATAACGGTGAGAATGACCGGATTCGATCCCATAGCAGACGCCCATTTGCCGACCTCTGTCAAGTGGTCAAACTGGCGCAGTGCCCAATCTGGTCATCCATTGAAAGGGGGGAGTGATGCGCCTGATTGCAGCAAGGATGCCATCGCTTCTGCAGTCATCGGGCGGGCCAAATAGTAGCCTTGGCCCTCGTCGCACTCCTGATCAAGAAGAATTGCATACTGCTCAGGTGTTTCCACACCTACCGCAATAACGCGCATCTTTAGGCTTTTGCCCATGCTAATCACGGCATTGACGAGACTGGCATCGTTCGTGTCGCTGGTCATGTGATTCACGAACGATTGGTCGATCTTCAGGGTATCGATCGGAAACTGTCTCAGATAACTCAGACTGGAATAGCCAGTGCCGAAATCATCGACCGTAAGCTTTATGCCCAAGTCGTGCAGCGCAAGCAGCGCGGAATTTGTAAATTCAGCGTCTTGCATGAGAACACTCTCGGTCAATTCGAGTTCCAGATAGCGCGGCTCCATGCACGTATCCGCGAGGACCGCACTTATATTTTCAAGAAAACCCTCGGAACGGAACTCAAGCGCGGAGCAGTTGACTCCGACGATAATTGGAGGCAAACCAGCCTGCTGCCAAGCCCGGGCCTGGGTACAGGCTTCGCGCAGCACCCAGCGGCCGATTGGCAATATCAGACCACATTCTTCGGCAATGTCCACAAACTGCTCTGGTGGTACCAAGCCTCGTTCCGGATGCTGCCAGCGGATGAGCGCCTCGACGCCGACTATGGCGCCGCTATGAAGATTTACTTTCGGCTGGTAGTGCAACACAAATTCCTGCCGCTCCAGAGCGCGACGCAGGTTCGCTTCAGTGGATTGCCGCTTGATGGCCCGATCATTCATTTCTTGCTTGAAGAATTGAAAATTGTCGCGTCCGTTTTCCTTTGCATGGTACATCGCGGTGTCTGCACTTTTGATCAGCGCTTCGGCATCCTTACCGTCGTCGGGGTAGATGCTGATACCTATACTGACGCTGATATGGAGGTCGTGTTGGTCGATCGAGTGAGGCAACGCGAGCGTCGCGAGTATTTTTCGCGCACACAGCGCCGCGTATTCTGCGTTATTTATCGCGGGAAGCAGCACGACGAATTCGTCCCCTCCCTGACGACTGACGGTGTCCGAGTGACGCACGCAAGCCACTAAGCGTTGGGCAACTGACAGCAATAATTGGTCGCCAACCGTATGACCTAGAGAATCGTTAATATTTTTAAAGCGATCCAGATCCATAAACATCAACGCAAGTTGCCTGCCTTCGCGACGCGCCAACTCAATCGCTTGGCCAAGTCGGTCTTGCAGAAGAATTCGATTCGGCAAATTGGTGAGGACATCATGATGGGCCAAATGATCAAGCTCGACTTTCGTCGTCTCGATAGTTTCAAGCAGTTTCTGTGTTTCAATTGTTGCGGTGACCAGATGCGCGTTTGCTTGCTGTAACATAACCAGGCGATCGTCGGCCGACCCCAATATCGTCTCTGATGCGCAAATTTCCTGCTCGCGCAAGGTTACTGCACCTTCGCGCGTCCGTGCGTCTCCTTCTCGCGCCTGCGCCGATCCCTCGCGCAGATGGGTCGCGTCTTCACGCAAATCGACGGCATTTTCTCGTAAATGCGCGGCGTCTTCTCGTGAAGAGATCAATTTTTCGCGGTTTATAACAGATGCTTCGCTCTCAATGACAGCGCTTTCCCTAGAGAGGATATTTTTTTCGGGCACAGCAACTGACAACTCGTCTTGGTGCTGGCCTGACGCATCCGGTTTGCCGGGGTCATCGCTATGAGAGGCTTTTGTCATTGTCGTTGTCATTTCTGTTCATTAGCGATCTCTACCAACTGGTCATTCTAGCCCCGGAGCAATCCTGGGCCGACCCGTCATGATTCCGGCATACGCAGATAAGGGCGCGCCAAGAATTATGCCTTCGTCTGAAATGTCAAACAGCCGAATCTGCTTACTGTGCTGACTTCCACGGACCTTCACGACCGACATGGCGCGTTTGAATTCGCCGTCAATTTCAATATAGCGATGCACGATAATGGCGTCAGCGAGAAATGCACTTCCAAATGGACTAAAGCGCAAATCGGTGTAACGATCTTCCAATTCCGAAGTCATTAATATAGTTACGCCCATGCCATTAAGCTCGGCCACCATCCGATATAGCGATGCGCGAAAATCTTCTTGAAACTCCGGTGCAAGTGCCAGCTCAAATCCAGACAAGGAGTCAATGACAACACGCGTTGCTTTCATTCGAGTTATCATATCGATCAAGTCATGCAAGGTTTGATCGATCGACAAATCCAAGGCGCGCGTCTCGATCACGCCAACTTGGTTAGCCTTGACCAACGCATTGACCTGGTTGCTGAGCAATTGGCTCGGACTCTTCTCAAATGCTGCAATCACACCTTTTTCGCCCCGGCGCGCGCCTTCGGCGAGAAATTGCGTGGCCAATATCGTTTTCCCCGAACCGGACGGCCCCACCACAAGCAGCGAATATCCCGGCGGCAAGCCACCGCCCAACATGTCATCCAGGCCGGCTATTCCCATCGGAACACGTTCCTCCTCAACGGCCACCTTCACTGTCGACTCAGCCTCTGCACCCGCATTGACAATTGCGCGTGGGTAAATCTCAATTCCTTCTTTACTAATGCGGAACGTATGCAAACCTGGCGCCTGGGATTGACCACGGATTTTGACCACTTGAATCTTGCGCACGAGTGAATTGCGGAGCAAATTCTGCGTCAACCATAAAATGCCATCGGCAATAGTAAAGACAGGGCTTGATTCTGATTCCGGGATTAAATATTCACCGATTAAAAAGGTTGTAGCCTGCCAGCTTGTCATTTGTATGCCAAGTTGCTGCACGAACCGCTGAATCTCTGACTCCCCATGCCCCGTATCCTTCGCCGAATGCGCAATTGATCGAAACGAGTCAACAAAAACAAGGCTGGGCGCATAGCTTTTTACTTCTTTGGTAATGCGTAACAGGACGCGGTCAAAATCTCCATCTCCGAGGTCTTCAGATAAGTTGACATAGCGTATCGAGTCTTTTAACTTGCTGGTTTCAAAAAATGGAAATTGCTGTTGATGTCGGAGCATCTTCAAAGTTGGCTCGCCTAACACTGTAAAAAACAAAGCCCGATTATTCTGGCTTGCCAGAGAGAACATGATCTGATGAGCGAGCGTTGTTTTGCCGCTTCCCGGTGCGCCGGCAATCAGGTTAAATGAGAATTCCGGCAAACCTCCACCCAACAGGTTGTCCAGACCAGATACGCCCGTTTTCAGGCGACGTATGGTTACTTTTCCATTCATTTTGAGCGCATTGTCAATCAGATCAGCAGTTTCCTGCCGCTCGGACGTCACTTTTTCATTCATTTTGAGCTCCTTGTCAATCCTATCCGTCTCGTCAGTGCTCCAAGCTGAGTTTAAAATGTCGGCCGTCAATTGCTCGCCAATTAACCAGGCGAGCAGGTCCGCGAAAGTGATCAGAAGCAGAGCATTTGCTGCGCTGGCTTGCGCACGCGTTTGCCCTTCAAAGCACATTTTTAATTCAGCGAAGCGGTGATCATTCTGTGTTGACAATGAATCCGGCGCGAGCCAAGGAAATGTTGCTTGAGAAAGACATACACTTCTTTCGTAAAGAGACTCAAAACCACTTTCACCGACGATTGGAATAATTTTTTCCGCTGACTTTTCCCATAAAAGAATCACGCGATCCGCACCTTGCTCAGTACGCTGAATCACGTTATTTACTATTACTTGGTGCCGCGGAAGCTCACTCGATTCCATTTTGTTCCCATCATTGACCGACCCATCTACCGATCTGGGTGGAATATAGCTTAAACAGTTTTGCAGCATGGTATTTACAGCTTACGGCCCAACGCGGGCATTGTCTGTGTGCTAACGTACGCACGGAGCAACTAGCGCGTACAGCGATTGGCCGCAGTTTAAAAATGACGCGTAATGAACGGCGCGACAGGGAGAGGTCGCCGTCCGCAGGGGGAGGCGGCATTCGGTTTTTAAAAAGCAGTCGATCGGTTGTGTGTTTGGCAATGAGATTGGAATTAATTCTGTACGAACGCTCTCCTTAAGTCCTCGATGTGGACGACACGTTGACCAACGTCTGCTTACCCATTGACAGCGGCCAGTCATGGCAAAATTGCCGTACTTCCGCTTGGGTTAAGGTTTGTCAGTTGCCCGCCCATACGCGCAAACCTATCAAGTACCTGTAACACTTGCGGGCGGACGACTGGGAGGACTCCAGGAAAGAAACCGCAGGAAACTGCCGTGGGCTCAGAGTGAGCGACGGTCCATGGGGATTTGGTGGCTATTTCTGGTCATTTGCGACCATAGCAGAACCTGTTTGATTCATTCTGACCTCGGTGAGATAAGCACTGCGTCCAAATAATTCCACCTCAATACAGTGATTCTGGAGGCGATTAAAAGCGAGACAGAGCTGTCGATGATCTTGCTTCGATTTGCTGTCGCGGAGTTCGGCCGCAAAGTGACAGCAGGAAGGCATCGGGTAATACTGCAGGCGATCTCAAAAACTTGTGGCGGGTTTGAGTGAAAATCAGTGGCAGGTTTAAGACGCAAATTGGTGGTGTTTTTGCACCTGCGTAATTCCTCTCAAAGACTATTTTATTTTCTTCAACTGCTCCAGCAATTGCTTCTGCTGCTCGCCCAGCTCGTCTAGGCGAAGTTGCTGTGTTTTGGGTTGATTTTTTTCAGGCGCATTTTGTGTCGATCCACCGCCACTCTGGGCAATAATCATGTGTCTATCAATAGACGCTGAGTTCAGCATATTGATTAAATCAACGTATGCCTGAATTGGTGCGTCTTTGTCGGCGTTGATGAGAGCGTAACTAGCTGCATGCGTATTTCTGGCTTGGACCAAGGCATCATTCAGGTTCGCGATCTTGTCCTGCTTATAGGCTACAATCGGCGCCTTGGTTTTCCCATCTTTGTCATTCAGTTGCAAGGCATAGTCGCCACCCGCAGAAATCTGGACAGTGAGATATACAGCGTTCTTGGGTAAGCCATCTAACGGCACATGCACAGTACATTGACTCGTTTCTGTCGCCAGTATAAATTTCCTGGTAGTTTGCAAAGCCACTGTGGACATAACACTAACAAGGTATTGGAATTTGGTAGCGCGCTCCGCTTTGATGGTGATCGCAACATCACTTGCGCCACTCTTCACTTCCAGCAATTCTTTATTCAATGTAGCTAATTGACCAGCGCCAACCAATACTCCCGATTTTTTTTGGCTCTTATCCTGGTCCGAGCCAAGTGTGTAAGCTCCTTTTGCAGTCAGTGATATGGTCATTGAGCTTGTTTTGACAGGAGTGTTTGCAGCAACCGCCGTCGCTTGATTTTTGTTGGCGGCGCTTTGCATCTGTGCATGGGTAACCGCTGAAAATCCAATCGTCAAACCGACCAAGATGAAGTTAAGTTTCATACTCATTCCTAATGCAAAAAGACTTTCTGAAGTCAAAGAAATTCAAGCATTGATCATGATTGAATCAATATAATCCGGACGGTACCACCAGCGCATCAACCCTAATTTAAGGCTGGAGCAAGAGCGCATATCCTATACCCTGGTCATCAACAAGCTTGCGTCATTGTATAGCGCTACGCCCCCCCCTTTGAGCGCCTGCTCAGCTGCCATCGCCACGGGTATGAAACGCGATCACATGGTCGATTTCCAGCCGTATCCCTATCTGCTCACCCAGCGCATGGTTATGGTGACTGGGCACCAGGGACAGTACGCGGCTGCCACTGCTTAATTCCAGTGTGTACAAAAATTCTGCTCCCCGGAATGCCTTGGACACCACGGTTGCAAGTACGGGGCTGAGGTCATCGTGAATGATGTCGTCGGGCCTGACGAGCACATCTACCATGCAACCCAGGCAGCAGTCTTCTGGCATTCTGGCGGGTACGATACCCAATTCGATTTCTATTTTATCGGGTGCAAGTACGGTGCCGGAGATGAAGACCCCTTCACCAATGAAGTCGGCGACGAAGCGATTGTCCGGTTGATGATATAAATTGTAAGGCGTATCCCATTGCTGCATCTGGCCCTGATGCAAGACGCCGATTTCATCCGCAATGGCAAATGCTTCATTCTGGTCATGCGTAACCAGTATCGCTGTGGTGTTTTGCTGTTTCAGTATGGCTCTGACTTCCAGGCCCAGGCGTTCACGCAATTCTGTATCAAGATTGGAAAATGGCTCATCCAGCAATAGCAAGTCTGGCTTGGGTGCCAGTGCACGGGCCAGGGCAACACGTTGCTGCTGCCCGCCAGACAGTGCATGCGGATAAGCATGGCGGACTTCATTCAGACCTACGATGTCAAGCAATTCTGCCACGCGCAAGCCACGCTCTGCCTTGCCCATGGCATGCAGGCCAAATGCGATATTGCTCTGCACATCAAGATGCGGGAACAAGGCATAATCCTGGAACACCATACCAATATGGCGCTGATGCGCAGGCAAGGAAAATTGTGCGGTACTGACCAGCTGGCCATTCACATGTATGCTGCCCTGGCCTATGGATTCAAAACCTGCGATACATCGCAAGACTGTTGTCTTGCCACATCCTGATGGCCCCAGCAAGCATGCTATCTGCCCTTTCTCCAGAGAGAATCCCAGTCCTGAGAAGGTGTTCCTGTCTTGATAGGCATGGGCAATTCCACTCAATGTCAGTACCGGATTGGCGCGCTTTTCTGGTGTAGCTGATGCACTCATATTTTTGCTTTAGTGTTCTGATTGGCGAGTCAACAGGATCACCGGTATCAAACCAGCCAGCACCAGAGCCATGGCGGGCAAGGCGGCGCGATCCCATTGTCCTTCTGAGGTCATTTCAAAGATGCGTACGGATAAGGTATCCCAGCCAAATGGCCTGGTCATCAAGGTAATCGGCATCTCTTTCATGACATCGACAAATACCAGCAAGCCTGCACTGACGATACCTCCACGCAGCAAGGGGAAATACACTTGCCGGAATAGTGCTGGGCCGGTGACACCCATGCTGCGCGCTGCGTCTTCCTGGTTGCGGGTAATGCGCTGCATTGCGCTGTCTATGGCGTTAAAGCCAGGTGCCAGAAAGCGTGCGACATACGCCAGCAACATCACGACCAGCGTCCCACGCAGGATGCTGCTGTCCTTGATATCCAGCCAGTGCTTGAGAAATGCCAGCATCTGATTATCCAGCCAGGCCACCGGAATAAAAATGCCGACCGCCAGCACGGTGCCGGGGATGGCATAACCCAGGGTAGACAGGCGCGCAAAGAACAAAGTCGGCCAGTCTTTGTACAGACGCAATGCATAAGCCAGTACCAGTGCTGCAGCCACGACCAAAACAGCCGCCATGCCGGACAATAAAATCGAATGCCAGACAAATGCAGGGTAACGGGCATCGAAATCAGTTGCAAATACCTGCACACTCCACACCAATAACTGCGCCACTGGTATCACAAATGCGACTGCCAGCACGGCACTGGCATAACAACAAGCCAGCCAGCGCGAACGTCGGCCCAGATGAATTTTGGATTGATTGGATTTGCCAATAACGTTATAGCGCTTATCACCGCGCAAAAAATGCTCGCCCAGCGCCAGCATCAATACCAGTAGCACCAGAATCGAAGCTAGCTGAGAAGCTGCCGACAGTGAAAACAAACCAAACCAGGCTTTGTAGATTGCGGTGGTGAAGGCATCATAATTGAAGACTGACACTGTGCCAAAATCTGCCAATGCTTCCATCAGGGCCAACAAGATGCCACCCGCTATCCACGGGCGCGCCATGGGTAGGGCGATTTTGTAGAAGCCTTGCCAACGCGACAGGCCCAGCGACTGACCGACTTCGAGCGAACGTTTGCCCTGCGTCAAAAAAGCATTACGCGCCAGTAAATAGACATAGGGGAACAGTGCCATGGACATCACCAGTATGACGCCACCGGTAGATCGTATGCGTGGGAACCAGGCACTGCTGCCAAACCAGTCGCGCAACAAGGTCTGCAACGGCCCGGTAAAGTCCAGCAAACCTATGCTGACGAAGGCTGTCACATAGGCCGGGATGGCCAATGGCAATACCAGTGCCCACGCGAAGAACCGTCGCCCTGGAAACTCGCACACGGCTGTCAGCCATGCCAGGCTGACGCCCAGCAAACCAGTACCCACCGCCACGCCCAGTAGCAGCCAGAGCGTGTTCAAGAACAAGTCTGGCAATACATACTGAGCCAGATGCTTCCAAATTTCTGGCTGCGGCGTCAAAAACGAAGCCAACACCACGACCAGGGGTATCAAGGTAAGCATAGAAACCAGACCGGCGGCCAAACGCCACCCTGTCAACCACCTTTTTGCAGCCAAGCAGTATTGGTATATAGGTATCAAAATATACTTAAAAACGACAATTCAAAAAATGGAAAAAGCGAGCACTGGATTGCTCGCTTTTTTGTAAGCCTGCCCTCTTTCAAGAGCAAGCATCGACTATCAATGAACAGCTTTACTTATAACCCGCCCGGTCCATCAGCTTGACTGCATTTGCTTGCAATTCGCCCGCCTTGGTGACATTGATCAAGTTTTGCTTGAATGTTCCCCAGGCCAGCAGTTTTGCATGCGGTTTGATCGCTGGATTGGCAGGGTACTCCATGTCCAGATCGGTAAACAGATTTTGTGCTTTATCCGAAGACAGCCATTCTATCAATTTCTGTGCGCCTGCCGGATTTTTTGCGTGACGGGTGATGCCCGCACCCGACACATTGACGTGGACGCCCTTGGTCTTTTGGTTGGCCCAATACACGGCAACCGGCAATTTGGGATTTTTGTCCATCAAACGGCCATAGTAATAAGTGTTGGCAATACCAACATCACATTGACCTGCGCCCACAGCCTCAAGCATCTTGGTATCGTCAGGGAATACATCTGTTGCCAGATTACTTACCCAGCCTTTGATAATTTGTTCTGTCCTGGGCTCACCATGTTCTTCTATCATCATTGCGGTCAGGGACTGGTTGTACACCTTCTTGGAAGTACGCAGGCACAGGCGCCCCTTCCATTTTGCATCAGCCAGATCTTCATAGCTTGAGAGGTCTTCTGGTTTGACTTTTTGTGTGTTGTAGAAAATCGTACGGGCACGCACCGACAAACCTACCCACATATTTTTAGGATCACGCAAGTGCGCCGGGATGTTGGCATTGAGTATCGGGGAATTAACTGCTTGCAACAAACCCTGATTGGCTGCCTGCCACAAATTACCTGCATCCACAGTAATGAATACGTCGGCAGAAGTATTTGCACCTTCAGCTTTGAGCCGCTCCATCAGCGGCCCTTCCTTGTCGGTGACGAACTTGACATTGACGCCTGTTTGCTTGGTGTAAGCGTCAAACAGGGGTTTGATCAATTGTTCGTTGCGGGCCGAGTAGACAACCACTTCTTCAGACCAGGCAGCTGTGGAGCAGGACAACAAAGCAAGGGATGCAGCAATCACCGATTTCAGATTTTTCACTTGTGGCACCTAATAGCGATAAGAAGACCAAAATTTAACACAAATGAGTATCATTATCAATTCCAACAAGCTTGCACTTGAGTTGATCTGGACAGCATGTATGGTGAGCTGCTTTCTCCTATCCGCGGATATTCGTCACATTTTGATTCATCCATTGCCTGATAAAGCATAAAAACATCCATCGTTTGATCCCGGACAAGTTTGCGCCATGCTTCATATAAAAAGCATCAGGCGTCTCGAATACGCCAAAGTCAGCGTTGATGCCATCTTTTTGTATATAGGTGTCACTTCCCTTCCAGTCAATTTGCGGGTTTTGTAAATCTGGCGTTGCGGCACCATAGCCACAAAACGCTCCCTGCTGACTTGAAAATCTTTGCTGTAATTGGCACAGGTATTTTTTATCGAGGATAAAGCCTTCCAGATTAAGCCAGCGCCCGCCAAACCAGACCTCAACCCAGCTATGGATGATGCTGCGAGGTGCGAGGACATAAGCGAGGCCAGTGATAGCACCCTTTTGCAAAGCCTTGTCTATGGTGAAACCGTGGAAACGGCAAGGTACGTCCAGCGCACGCAACAATGCCATCAATAAAGTACCCTTGGTATTGCACTGCCCTATACCGTCCGCCAGCACTTGAGAGGCAGGCAGATCATCTGCCGTGTTATAGCCAAAGGCTACTTCGTCGCGCACAAAATTATAAACTGCACCTATGCGGCCAAATTCATCCAGGCTACGCCACCCACGCCCGGCAATCAATGCTTGTATGGATGGGTGCTGGTAGTCCAGCAAAGCACTGGGATGCAACAACACATTGGCGCCCTCCAAACCGCCAGCTTGTGCGCCTTTAATCGTACCTTCAATTGTCATATCAGTCATGATTGCTTGCCTTTCAGTGTTAAGGATGAATACAGCATCCATTTAAAACCCCGTAGTCACTACGGGGTCAAGCAGTATTCAAGCAAAGCAATGATGGAAACAATGCGCCTGGCTACTTGCTGGCAATTCTTGGCATATGCCGGTGAGCAGAAACAAACTGGGCTGCTTGAAAAAATTGTTGCTAAATACGCACATCCGCCTCAACGACAACTTCGCCTCACAAAAAAAGACTTATAATATAGACATGATAAAATTACAATCACATCCCTCTCCAATTCACCCGATTTCTCAGGTCTTTCCACTCAGGGAGCAGTCATGAAAATTCCAAAAATAAAGCTCAAAATATGGCATGGCTTCTTGTTGCTGGCTTTGCTGTTCATCATTCCACCTTTGATCATTACCTTGTCGCAGAGATGGGAAGTGTCTGACAGTGATCCTGATCGCGGTGCGATGACTGTCAAGCAGGATGTGTTTGGTGACAATGCAGACAAGATTGTTTATCTGGACCAGAACTGGAAACCCGAGCAGAGCTTGTGGTTCTACACCACGACGCAGGGTTCCAACTTGCTGCCTTATGATTTCTTCCTGGTGCTGGAACAGGACGACAAGCCAGAGTTGTTCCGCAGTGATGAGAACATCAACCGCTATCGCTATCTGCCGCAGAAAAAAACCTCCAGCAACCCAGATGCCTTGCCCGTGGGCTTTGTCAAAGACAATTATCTGAGCAAGGATTACATGGGTTTTACCTGTGCAGCTTGCCATACTGCGCAAGTCAATTTCAAGGGTACGGGCATGCGTATTGATGGTGGGCCGGCCAGTGCGGACATGGCGGGTTTCCTGAAAGGCCTGACCCAGGCGATGGTGGCTGTCCGGGACAAGCCGGATGTACAAAAACGTTTTGTCCAGGCTGTTTTGAGGTTGGGTGCATATAGCAGTGAAGCGGATGTGATTGCCGATATCAAGACTTACACCCTGCGCCTGACCAGCTATAACATCATCAATCACAGCCCTGTCGATTATGGCTATGCCAGGCTGGATGCCTTTGGCCGTATATATAACCGCACGCTGGAACATTTGCTGAATCGCCAGCAGATAGAAGAAGTGCTGGGCAAGGTGCTGACTGAAGAAGAAGTGCGGACGGCACTGGCGGGTATAGGGCCAGAAATCAGTTCTGCCGACCGCGACAAGATCGTAGAAAGAGTGGCGACTTCGGCCAAGAACATCGTCAAACTCAGGCAGGAATTATTCATCAAGGCAGATGCACCTGTCAGTTACCCATTCTTGTGGGATATCGCGCAGCATGACTATGTGCAGTGGAATGGTCTGGGTGGCAATGGTGGACTGGGGCCGCTGGGGCGCAATACGGGCGAAGTGATAGGTGTGTTTGGCTCTCTGGACTGGCATGAAGGCAAGCGCTTCTCTATTACTTCATTGATTTCTGGCCAGGGCTGGACCAAGAAGGTGGTTGAATATGACAGCTCCATCAATACCCAGAACTTGCGCCGCATAGAAAACCAGTTGACTGAATTGCAGTCACCTAAATGGCCGCAAGAGATTTTGGGCAAGCTGGACCAGACCCGCATCAAGCGTGGTGAAAAACTGTTTGCCAATTATTGCGTCAGTTGCCATGCAGAGATAGACCGCAGTTCGCCACAACGGCGCGTGGTGGCGCATATGTCCAAGCTGGAAGAAGTGGGCACCGATCCCACCATGGCCGACAACAGTATCAAATATGAAGGTTATTCAGGCATCTTGCGCAATCAATATGTGGGTGCGGGTGTGGGTGATGTCTTGCTGGATAAAAAAGCCCCCATCGCTGCCCTGCTGACCAAGGCAACGCTGGGTGTAGTGACCACGCCAGATGCTGACAAGGGCTTTATACGCCGCTGGTCTGAGTGGTTGCACAATATTATCCAGGCTTTGTTTGGCAATGAGATCAAGGATTCAAACAAGCATGGAAATTACATCCCCGATACCACGATGAACCCCTACTCGTCCCTACAGGCATACAAGGGGCGTTCACTGAATGGCATCTGGGCAACCGGGCCTTACTTGCATAATGGCTCTGTACCTACCCTGTATGATTTGCTGCTGCCAGCGACCTGCCCTGCCGATCAAAAGGATGCAGAATGCCGCCCTGAAAAATTCCTGGTCGGTTCACGTGAATTTGATGCAGAAAAAGTCGGCATGAAGAGCGCTGCTTACGAAGGTTTTACCTTCGACACCAGGTTAAATGGCAATCACAATTCTGGCCATGACTATGGCAACAAGCCGCCGACAAAACCCGGAGATTTGCCAGTGCTAACGAAAGAGCAAAGGCTGGACTTGCTGGAGTATTTGAAAGCTCAGTGAGCGTTCTTGCAAGGGCCGGTGGTTGATCCCGCGATCAACACCGGCTGCCACAGCACCTGCAAGTCTGCTGCAGGTGTTCCATTCATCAGCGCCAGCAGCATTTCACTCATCTTGGCGCCTGCCGCCCGGGGGTCAGGCTGGTCTATGGTGGTGACCTGGTCACCGACCAGGGTGTCTTCCATGTTACCCCAGACGATGACGGAGATGTCACGGCCTATGGCGATACCTGCGTCCATCAGGGCGCGCATGGCACCTACTCCCGAGAGGTGGTTATCGACGATGATGGCGCTGGGCCTGGGTGTGCAGTTCAATAGCTGCTGCACAGCCAGATAACCGCTGCGCCTGTCGAGGGCATCCTGTATCAGATAGCGGGTATCAATGTCGAGGCCGGCACCGCTCATGGCTTCAACAAAACTGGTGCGCCTTTGCCGGGCAAAGTTCAGTTCCAGCGGTGCGCTGATGAGGCTGATGCGTTGGTGACCAAACGCCAACAAGTGCTGTACAGCCAGCCGTATGCCATTTGCATTGTCATAGTCAAACCAGGCGTAAGGCTTGTCAGTCTGGGTGCGGCCATGGGCAATGAAGGGGAAGCCCTGCCTGGATAAATAAGCAATGCGCGGGTCTTGCACCATGGTGCGGCTGACGATCAAGCCATCGACGCGTCGGCCCTTGACCATTTGCTCATAGGAGGGCAATTCATTGCCGGGCGAGACAGGCGCGATCATCAGATTCATCTTGCGCGCTTCCAATGCCTCGGCCATACCACCCACAACGCCAAGAAACATGGGGTCGCCCAGGTCAGATGGCAGCAAGGGGTAGATCAGGCCAAATACATTGGTGCGGCCCACGGCCAGGCTGCGCGCCATGGGGTTGGCTTCATAACCATGCTGCTCTGCTGCCGCCAATACTTTTTTGCGCGTCTGCTCACCAACCTCAGGGTAGCCGTTCAAGGCACGGCTGACCGTGGTCTTGGACATACCCAGGCTGGCAGCAAGCTCCTTTAAAGTAATCGACATAGGGCAAATGGCAAAGGTGGACAGAAGCTGGGATTATATACTTGCGCAGGCTTGCCAAGTTCATCCATGACCATATCAGTCCAGTCGCTCAATTGCACGCTTGAAGAAAAACAGAGTCAACAAGATCACACTCAAAGGCAGCAGTGACAGGTAAAACGCCGTTTGTCCATTCATCGCACCAAACACATAACCAGTGATCATGGAACCACTGGTGCCACCAAGGGCAGAAAACAAGACCAGCAAACCCGTCATGGCGGCGTGCTGGTTGGTCGGCAAGGAACTTAACATGACAGAATTAATACCAGGATAAATCGGTGCCATGAACAAACCTATCAAGGGGAAGATGAAGGCCGCCAGCGGCGCATTGCTCCAGCGCAGATCAGGGTTGGCGACGATGTTATGGGTTAATGGCAAGGTCAGCAAGACCAGCGCGGCCATGCTGATGAGGCAGATATTCAATACCAGATACCAGTTAAGCTTGCGCATGACGGCCCCTGCACCCAGTCTGCCTATCGCCAGACAAGCCGCAAAGATGCTGGTGGCTTGCACGCTCATGTCCACCGGCATTTTGAGTATCTCATTATTGAAAGTGGGCAGCCAGGTGCCTATGCCCTGCTCCAGCAGTACGTATAAAAAAGCCGAGATTATGTAAACACAGACGAGGGGACGCGCCATCAGTTTAAGCATATCGGCAAAATCGGTAAGCAGGCTGCTGTGACTGACTGTCAGCTTTGCTTCAAATTCGGTGAAGCTGGTGGTCGCCACCAGCAGGAAGGTCAAGGCACACAAGGCTGCCAACAGCCAGTAGACGTGCAGCCAGACTGGCGAGGCGGGATCATTGGCATCGATGAAATAGCCAAATATCCAGTAACCACTGAGCACACCCACCATGAAAAAACCTTCCAGCGTGTTCATCAGGCTGGCATGTTGTTTGCGGTCTGCACTGATCAGGCCTATAGTTGCATAGACGGATACCTTGATGAGAGCAAAAGCGACACCCACGCTAAGGAACAGGAGCTTGGTCATCAAGAAGCCGGGCAACAAGGGCATGGTTGCCGTGCTGACAGTGACGATGGCCATACCGATCAGCATCGCATATTTATAACCCAGGCGCGGCAGGAAAGAAGCTACACAAAACGAAACTATGCTGATGGGGATATCTTTGAAAGCCTCCAGCACACTGGCAGTAGATTTGCTGACACCGTAAGTCTGGATGACTTGCAGTATTACCGTGCCCACGCTGTTGAGCAGAATCGCGAATACAAAATACAGCAGGAATAGCGCAAAGATGATGCGCCGCCTGCTGGCTGGCTGCGGGTGTTGCTGGGTCATATCGACTCCTGCCTTTTTATTTTTTCCGGACTTACGCAAAACCGCCCCAGCTGCGTTGCAGCTCCTCGCCGTACTAAAGTACTGTCTTCGTCGCTACGCCTTGCTGGGACGATTTTGCATAAGTCCTGTTTTGTATTGTATTTTTTATTTAATGCTTACTTTTGTTTTACTGCTTTTACTGCTCTTACTTCAGATAATCCTGCAAACTGAATTGATGCAAACCTGCGATGACAACATCCGCTTCCGTCAATACTACTGGGCTGCCTATACCTAACGCAAACATGTTGGCAGATTTGATGGCGCGTATGCCTGCTATAGAATCTTCTACGCCAAAACATTCATCTGAAGTTAAGCCCAATCCCGCTGCTGCGGTCAGGAAAATTTCAGGGTCTGGTTTGCTATTCTTTATTTGTGCGGCATCAACGACAACATCAAACTGGTCTGCGATACCAAGTCTCTCAATTACCGCCTGGGCATTTTTACTGACGGATGCCAAAGCTGTTTTTAAACCTGCTGCTCGTATCTGTTGCAAGGATACTGCCGCGCCGGGCAATAAGTCGGCAGGACTGAGTTGGGCAATCAGACTTTGATAATGCAGGTTTTTTTCATCTGCCAGTGTCAGTTTATATGCTTCGCTAAAGTCCTTGCCGGATGCTTCCAGGATCAGGTTCAGTGAGCCCATTCTATCGACACCTTTCAATTGCTCATTGAAAGCTTCGTCAAAACTCGCACCGACACTCTCAGCGAGTCTTTTCCAGGCCAGGTAGTGATAATGTGCGGTGTCAGTCAGCACGCCATCCAGATCAAAGATCACAGCGCGATATTCGTATTTACGCATGAGCCAGCTCCGGTTGATGCAAAGGCACGCGGCATGTGGCTTGTTGATCAGTCACTTGCAGGCTTTGTCCTCTATGCTGAAATTGCAATGCCGTGCCGCGCATGAGGCGGTATTCGACATGGGTTTGACTCACGGTGATTTCCAGTAGTTGCCCCTGAAAATGCACGCGGAACTGGTAATCTTGCCATTGTTTGGGCAAGACCGGTGCAAAACTCAGTTGCCCCTTGCTGACACGCATGCCTGCAAAACCGTAGGCAATACCCAGCCAGGTACCACCCATGGCTGCTGTGTGCACACCATAGTGGGTATTGCCATGGGTATTGTCCAGATCCAGCCTGGCGGTTTGCATGAAATAGTCGTAGGCCTTGTCCTGATAACCGACTTCAGCCGCGATGATGCTGAAGATGCAGGTGGACAGGGATGAATCATGGGTCGTGACTTTTTCGTAAAAATCAAAGTCACGGCGCTTGTCATCCAGGCTGAACTGGTCGCTGAGCAAGAGCAAGGCCAGCACCACATCTGCCTGTTTACAGACCTGGTGGCGATAGATGACCAGCGGGTGGTAATTCAGCAGCAGGGGATAATTTTCTTTTGGGGTATTGGCAAAGTCCCAGACCTTTTTATTGAGGAAGCTATCATCCTGCTCATGGATGCCGCGCTCTTTGTTATAGGGCAAAGCCATGTTATCGGCGGCACGTTGCCATGCGCTTGCTTCATCTATTTGCAGATCAATCTTTGCAGCAAGTTCAGCAAACTTTTCTGTTTGTTCAACCTGCAATTGCTTGATGATACCGGCAGCAAAACGCAAATGCATTTGCGCCATGGCATTGGTGTAATAGTTGTTATTGACTTGCGCCGTGTATTCATCGGGGCCAGTAACTTCATTAATGCAGAACGACTCCTCATCGTGACCTGGCAAGCGAGTGTAGTGACCCAGGCCCATCCACAGGCGGGCAGTTTCCAGCACAATTTCTGCCCCTTGCGTCAGCAAGAAATCCATGTCTGCAGTTGCTTCCATATACAGCTTGATGGAATAGGCAATGTCAGCATTGATATGGTATTGCGCCGTGCCTGCAGGGAAGTAGGCCGAGCATTCTTCACCATCTATGGTGCGCCATGGGTAGAGTGCGCCGCTGGTATGCGACAGTTGCCGGGCACGCTCTCTGGCTTGCGGCAGGTATTGATAGCGGTATTCGAGCAGCTTTCTGGCGATCTCTGGCTTGTTGTAGAGGAAAAAGGGAAAGATATAAATTTCTGTATCCCAGAAATAATGACCCTCGTAGCCTTCACCTGTCAAACCCTTGGCAGCGATATTGGTCTTGCCATCACGCCCTACTGACTGCAGCAGATGGAACATATTGAAACGCATGCCCTGCTGCAAGGCGGCGTCGCCACTGATATGCACATCGGCCTGTGTCCAGAAGTCATCCAGGTACGCTTGCTGGCTCGCTGCCAGTTGTGCAAAGCCCAGGTCAGACACCTTGCCCAGTGCCTGTTGGCTGAGTGAAAGCAAAGATGATGCAGGATAATCGCGTGATGAAAAATAGCTGCAAAATTTATCCAGCTTTATCGTTTGATCTTGTACTGCCTGGATAATGAATTGCTGTTCAAGCTTGTCATCACCTTGTTGCAAATTGCTGGCATAGGTACTCTCTGTTTGCAAATGATTTTGCATGGCTGTTGCCAGACTCAGGCCACTATTGTGGGTACGGTGCAGGAAGGCAGAGAAATCATCTTCCTGAACTACTTCCAATTTGTGTAGCACCGGACCACTGATGGCAGAACCTACGCGCGGGTCATCCCCAGCCACAATATTTTTTACCGCAGCATCGATAGCAGAAACTAGTTTGACCTGACCAGAAAAATTCAAAGGCGTGACTTCATATGACATTGCGTACACATGCTTGTTGTCAAAACTGACCAGACGCTGGCTGTGCAAGCGTATGCTGCGCCCCTGGGCAGATGTCCATTGCAGGGTGCGTGTCAGCAGGCCGGTGCGGAAGTCCAGTTGACGCTGGTAGCTATCGACCCTGCCTTGTTGCAAATCAAAGGCTTCGTCTTCCAGCATCAATTCCACGCACTTGGCATTTGGTACATTCAGCATGAATTGATTGGTGCGCGCCAGGCCATAGGCATTTTCTGGATATTGTATCGCTTCGGATTCATAAAAGCCGTTGAGGTAACTGCCGTTCAGTGAATCTGCCGCTGTTCTTTGGTTACCTTCTTCTGCCGTGCCGCGCAAGCCTATGTAGCCATTACCCAGGGCAAACAGGGTTTCGTTGAGCAGGTGATGCCCGTCATCGAGTTGATTTTCTGTAATCCCCCAGCCTTCCAGTGGAAATTGATGTTGCAAGGCATCGCTTGTTTGCACGGTCTCGTCCTTCATTTTTATTCTTTATTTCTTGGATATTGCGATTAGCTTCTATCGGCTTGAAACTGCCAAAGTCGTTCAAACCGGTTTGACTTCTAAATTAATTCTATTTAAACCGGTTTTAAAAGTCAACAAACTAAATTTTTATTTTTGAGGAAGGCCAACTAGGGCTTAAGAATAGCTTTGGAGATTGCTGCCGGGAGGAAATGGATTCAGGTACATCCAGCGATCAGTTTGACGCTTCAAAATAGAGCTTTTAAAGCAAACGACCCTCTGCTGCGGCGGCAAACCCAGATTTGCCGCCGGTAATTGTCCCTGGTCTTTTCAGGTTACTTATTAAATAACTCGCAAATGATAACGATTCTCATTTATAATGATTTTACTTTAGCAATTTCACACCCTCTCAAGCGCCAGCCCCAGCTACACACGTATGCCAGCATCCCTACGTGGGCAAGTGAAAAAACCATGTGCCATACCCGCGGGGAATCATGTCCATCGTCATTTCTTATTCTTATTTATATCGACCAATCGTCGCTGCTGCCTTGAAAAACGTTCTCATGAAGCAGTACTACGACTGCCCTGGCTAGTCGTCGCCCCATAAGTAATTTTCATTTCACATCGTGCAGCAAGCTGTGATTGCCTCGGCAATCGCAAGGGATCTGCTCACCCTCATTTTTTGGAAAAACAATATGGACAGCAACAAGCAAATTCAAGCGACCAGCAATAATCCATTTTATGCAGCGGCAGCCGAACGTACTCTACGTCAGTTCATCGATGCGTTCTGGTTTGAAGGTGCTTTAGATGGGCATCTGGAAAGACAGACTGATGGCAAAACTAATCTGTATTTGCGGGGGATCAATGAGCAGGGCAAGGCGATTGAATACCGGATAGCCGCACATGATGCAAGCAGCTTTGGCCGCAGCCGATTACATGGCCCAGTGTACGAAGCCAGCAGTGATATGGCTACCAATGATATTGCCGTTGTCTCAGGTGATTTGCTAAGGCCGCATGCAGCGCAGAATGGCCCGCGCTTCATCAATGAATTAATTCATACGGCAGCAAAGCAAGCTTGTTCTTTGCAGGCCCAGGCCATGGCAGCAAAGGGCCGCGCTGCACTTGATCTGCCTTATGCATGGCAAGAAGCGCAATTGGGTGATGGACATCTCTACCATCCTTGCTATCGTTCTCGTATAGGTTTTAACCTGGCTGACCATCAGCGTTATGGACCGGAATTTGCTCAGGCTTTTGGTCTGGTCTGGCTGGCACTCGATATGCAACTGGCTGATATCCATGGATTGCCCGGTGTTGACTACACACAGTTTTTGCAGGCGGAAATTGGCGCAGCAGAAGTGCTGCGTTTGCAGCAGGCCATCACGCTCTCAGGCAGGGAGGAAGACAATTATTATCTGCTGCCCGCCCATCCCTGGCAATGGGAAGAGAACCTGCAAATCCAGTACGCCGACTGGCTGGCAGATGGCCGCCTGCTCTACCTTGGCGCGGGAGAAACGGTCTGGCTCGCACAGCAATCAATACGTTCACTGACATCTCTGGCTAGCCATGACAGCCACAACCTCAAGCTACCACTCGCCATCGCCAACAGTTCGGCGGACCGCATCCTGTCTGATCACCATGTTCACAATGCACCACTGATTTCCCAATGGCTTGACAAGCTGTGCAGCGAAGATATTTTTTTGCAGCAGCACTGCAGGCTGGCGGTCCTGGCAGAACCCATGGGCATCACCCTGGCAGCTGCTGCATCACGCCAAGACAGATATGGTTTGCTGGGCGCGATCTGGCGGCAGTCACCCACATCCATACTCAGGCAAGGCGAGCAGATATTTCCCTGCACTGCCTTGACCACAATCGATGATCAGCAACAACTGAATATATTCCCCTGGTTACAACAACATGGCACCGAAGTCTGGGTCAAGGCGCTATTGCGAGCCATGTTGCCACCGTTTATCCATCTGATGCTGGCGCATGGTGTCTTGCTGGAAGCACATGCACAAAATACCCTGCTCATCGTCAGGGATGGCTTGCCAGCAGGTGTTGCTATTCGTGATTTGCCCGGAGGCCTGCATTACATCGCCGGGCAAACCACCAACGAAGCACACTTGCAGCAGTTACGCCAGGCTCCGGCACACCGCAATGCCGCCAATGCCAGCAACGGTTTTGCCATGGGCACTACGGACGAAGCCAGGGATTATCTGCTTGAAGTGCTCTTGTTTATCCACCTGTCTGAACTGGCTCACAGACTGGCGCTGCATCATGGTTTTGATGAAAGCCGCTTCTGGCATCTGGCTGCGCAAATCGTGCTGTGCTACCAGGAGCAAGTGCCGCAGTTGTCTGCAAGCTTTCAGCAATTCAATTTGTTTGTACCCGAACTGCAAATGGAAAAACTGGCCAGCAGGCGTCTTTCTGCGGCCAACGCGCAAGCTTTTCATACTGTCCCGAACCCCCTGCATCAATTCATGCCGTCTCAGGGTGCGTGATGCGGCAAACCATTTTCATTACGGTACTAGGGCATTTTGGTGCAGCCTTTGCTGCGCTGTGCATGCCACCATTTTATGCACATATACTGCAGCAGAACTTCTCCAGCCAGACCCTGGTTATGGCTGGCTGGTACTTTACCCTGCCAACCCTGGCGGCGGCGATCTCCAATCCCTTGTGGGGCAAGCTAGCTGACCGCATAGGCATACGCGCTTCACTGATACGCGCTCACTGGGGCCTCTGCCTGAGCTTCATTGTCACGGGCATGGCACGCACTCCCTGGGAATTTGCGTTTGGCCTGACTTTGCAAGGTTTGCTGGGCGGCACCTTTGCGGCATCGAACGCTTTTCTGGCCTCTTTCCTGCCTGGCAAGCGCCTCGCTACACTGTTGAGTGTCATGCAAGGCTCGGCCCGCACCGCCCTGTTCGCAGGGCCTGCCATCATAGGTCTGTTCAGCGATGGCCAAAATCTGCTGCATATCTTTTTTTACCTGGCTGTATTCCCTGGCCTGGCGGGATTGATACTCTATCTGCTGCCAGCAAAAACCGGCACTCTTTCTGAACATTCCGTAACAGGGAGCACTGGACAAGTTCCTGCTCAGGCGGGCACACTCAGTGCAAGCAGTCTGTACCGCTACCAGGCGCTGTTCACCTTAGGGACGGTACTGACATATCCATATTTTGTCATCGATCTGGCGCAACGCCTGGATATGTCTGCGGCCTGGGCAGGTGCCCTGTTTGGCTTGCCACATGCACTGTTTCTGGTGCTGGCCTGGCCTATCGGCCGCCATGTCAATTTTTCCAATGCCCAGACAGCACTAGCGCGATTTTCCGCGCTGACCTGCGCAGGCTTGTTATTGCAGTTGCTGGCCAATGATCTGCCGGTGCTGGCCACGGGTCGGATACTCATGGGCGTTGGGATGACCGGCGCTTATCTGGCCATCAATGCCCTGGCTGCATCCACCACTAGGCAAGCCAGTGCAGGACAGCATTTTGGCAAGCTGGAAGGTGCCAATAAATGGGGCGCTGTCATGGCAGGGATTCTCGCAAGCGGTCTGGCTACTTCACTGAGTTATACCGCTCCCATCTGGTTGGCTTGTGCGCTGTTGGCCGGCCTCTCCATTTTTATAGAAAGTAAACGCTTATGAACGCTAGCCTACCGCGGTTCGCCTGGAACCATTCGCCTGACACCCTGCCCTTACTCCATCTGCCGTCTTTGCCACGTGCTTTACCACATCCCAGGCAGGCAGCCAACAATGCTGTCCCCGTCGAAGCCGGGGATTACGCCCAGCTGCAACATGCCCGCGTGCTGCTGAACTGCTATGCGCGTGAAGTCGCCATGCAGGAACATAAGCTCGCCGTCCGTTCCATCGTCCACACCAGGCTGGCACCCGCAGCACTGCGCCAGTATCAGGGCCAGGTACTGGACATACAGTTACCGCGCATGCAAAGCCGTTTTTGCGTGGGGGTACAACATGTGTCAGTCACTGGTAATTATGATTACATCACCGACATCTATCTGCAAGACCATCAGCAAACCTGGTCAATAGCCAGTTGGCGCGACATTGCGGAGCTGATCGTCGCTGACCTGTCGTTGCGCGAAGCTACTGAGTTTAATGCCGACCTGCTGCAACAAATCGAGGAGAGCATCGCCACCATGCAGCATCTGCTGGAGGCGCAGCAAGGCAAATTACGTTCTCTTCACACGGACTCCGCTTTAGCACAATACATACGTAGTGAACAGCATTTGCTGACGGGCCACCCTTTTCACCCTACGCCCAAAAGCCGTTCGGGCTGGACAAAAGCGGAAGAAAAAAAATATTCGCCTGAACATGGCGCGAGACTGCAATTACGCTACTTCCAGATTCCGCGCAGCTGGATCATCAGCGATAGTCTGGATGCGCAAGACTTGTCAGACCGCCTGCAACAACTGACTGGTCATGGCCGGCAGGCCGATAGCGAACACATCATCCTTCCCCTACACCCCTGGCAAGCCGACTGGCTCATGCAGCAGTCACGCATACAAACCGCCATGGCTGCTGGAGAAATACGCGACCTGGGCTGTAGTGGCAAACAGTTTTATCCAACGGCATCCATCCGTACCATGCTGGCCGAAGATGGCAATGCTTTCTTGAAACTGTCGCTGAACCTGCGCATCACCAATTGCATACGCAATAATGCCCGGCATGAACTGGCGGCAGCATTGACTGCCAGCCGCCTGTACCGGCCCATGAAGGCAGACATGCAGGCACTGTTCCCGCATTTTCACGCACTGGAAGAACAGGCTTACATGAGTGTAGCCTTCCCGGAAGACCGGCAACAGAGTGACAGACAACACAAGGAAATCGAAGACGGCTTTGGCCTGGTTTTACGCGAAGGTCTGGCAGCCTTCATGGCGCAAGGCATCACGCCCATGATATGTGCAGCGCTATTTGGCAACGGCCAGGCGGGCCGGCTGCAAGTGGCAGCGTTGATAGAACGGTTTTCCCACAGACATAGCCTGTCCCTGCGCCAAGGCATGCGCCTGTGGTTCAGCCGTTATGCTGAACTGGCGATTTATCCCGTGTTCTACCTGCTGTTTGAAAAAGGTATCGCCTTTGAACCGCATATGCAAAACAGCATAGTCGGGCTTGCAGAAGATGGTGCTCCGGTACGCTTTATCGTTCGTGACCTGGAGCTGACCAGACTCACACCGACAGCCCACGAACTGATCAACACCATACAGCTCGATGAGCATACCCGTAAAGAAATCTGTTGCAGTGATGAAGCAGGCTGGACACGCATAGGCTATTGCCTGCTAGTCAATAATATCTGTGAAGTCATCGCCACCCTGGCGAATGGGAATCATGAACTTTACCTGGAGTTGTGGGCTTGCCTGCGCAATACCTTGCAAGCTTATCTTGCCAACTTCCCCAACCCTGAGGCAGCACGCCGCATACAAGGCTTGCTGTCTGGCGAACCCTTGCCAGTCAAGGGTAATTTGCTGATCCGCTTTTTAAAGCAGGCTGACCGCAAGGCGGCTTACCTGCCACTGTATCACCCGCTGGGCGTGGTGAATGAGTCGTAGCCTATGCTCTGAATCAATTTTTTCAACTCAAAATGATGCACTAATTATGTACTCAAAACCTTTTTCACTGATACTCCCCGCCTTGCTTTGCCAGGCATATAGCCACGCAGTGATGGCACAAAACACGACGCAAAATGACTTGCCATTAATTGAAGTCAAGGCACAGTCACGGCAAGGTGCTACCCGTGTCAGCGGTGCCAGTAAAACCAATGGGACCTTGCTGGAAACACCGCAATCGATTTCTGTCGTCAACAATGAAGATTTGCGGGACCGTGCAGCGAACAGCAGCAAGGATGCACTGGCCTACACGCCCGGCATTATCGCCGGGCAAGGTGAAGGCCGCCGTGATGAATTTTATATACGAGGCTTTTACTCCCCGCGGGAAACCCTGCTGGATGGCATGCGTGATGACAGTCTTTACTTCCGCGACCTCGCCACTACCGACAAACTTGAAGTCATCAAGGGTGCGACAGCCGCCCTCTATGGTCGTGGCGCAGCCGGTGGTTTGATCAACCGCATAACCAAAAAACCGCAAGCAAACCAAGACAATGAAATTTCACTGGCCCTGGGTTCGAACAGCCAGCGAAGGCTCAGCATTGATACAGGTGGTGCCGTGAGCAATGAGCTCAATGCCCGCCTGATTGCTGCCTATGACGCGGGTGACAGTTACCGCAATATAGTTGATCATAAGCGCACGCTGTTGGCACCATCGCTGTCTTGGAATATCAGCCCGCAAACCAGCTTGCTGCTGCAGACTGAAATACAACGCGAAGACCACACACCTGACCGTGGCATACCTTCTATGAATGGACGCGCCGTAGCGGTTGATCCCAGCACTTTTTATGGTGAAAAATTTGACTTCACCAAAACCAATAGTGATCTTTTTAAAGCTCGCCTAGAGCACAAATTCAATCAGCAGTTAAGCCTGGTCAACAACCTGCAATACAGCCAGACTGATCTCGATGGCGTGAATACCCGCAATCGGCGCGTGAATGCAGGCAGCACCGTGTCGCGCCAGATTACCTACTTCCCTATCCAGCAAAAGAACCTGGTCAACCAGACTGAACTG
The DNA here is from genome assembly GCF_030683615.1 of Undibacterium sp. Classification (NCBI taxonomy): domain Bacteria; kingdom Pseudomonadati; phylum Pseudomonadota; class Betaproteobacteria; order Burkholderiales; family Oxalobacteraceae; genus Undibacterium; species Undibacterium sp. The sequence goes on along the minus strand of NZ_JAUXQE010000035.1, from coordinate 81,233 downwards.
ACTTACGCGATCGGTAATCACCTCCTGCTGGCTGGCCTGGAATTATCCCGGCAAAAACGCGATTCCCTGGTCAGGCAAACCGGCACGGCTTACCCTGTGGATCTATACCGGCCCCAGCAATTGCTGGCCGCTCCTGACTTCAGAGCTCTGCCTGTGGCCATCGACAGCCGTTTCAATGCCGATACTACTGCCCTGTACCTCCAGGATCAGATTGCCTTGACGAATGAATGGGACGTCCTGCTCGGTGGCCGTTTTGACCAGTTCAAACAAAAGCAAACCAACCGCTTGCTCAACAATACCGTCAGTCAGCGTACTGATAATCTGTTCTCACCGCGCATGGGGCTGGTCTATAAAATCACTCCGCAACAGTCTGCCTATGTCACGGTCAGCCGCTCACATCAGCCTGCCGGTGGAGATCTGCTCTACACAGGCAGCAATCCGCTGAGCCAGGTCAAGCCCCTGAAAACTGATTTGCAGGAAATCGGTCTGAAGCAAGAGTGGCTGGATAAGCGCCTGTATACCAGCCTGGCCTTGTTCAGGGTAGAGCAAAGCAATCAACTGACTGCTGACCCTGCTGACCTGACAGGCTTGCGTCAGTTGCAAATTGGTCGCCAGCGCAACCAGGGGCTGGAGGTGGAACTTCAGGGACAACTATTCAGTGCTACCCAGCTCAATGCCAGCTATACCTATAACGATGCCAAAATCGTCGCATCCAATGATATACGCATAGGCAACCGTGCAGAAATGACACCATCCCACAATGCCAGTCTGTGGTTAAAGCAAAGTTTTAACAAAAACTGGAGCGTTGGTGCAGGCATTGTTGCCCATAGTGAGCAATATGCCCTGACTGACAATACAGTACGCCTGCCAGGTTACGCCCGTGTTGACCTGGCACTGACTTATATGCAAGCCCGTTATGACATTACCTTGAAACTCAATAACCTCGGCAATACCCGCTACATGGAGTCGGCCAACAACAATGTGCAGATACAACCTGGGGCGCCGTTCAATGCCTATCTGGTGTTGAATACACATTTCTAAACACAGGGGCTTGCCCCTCCTTGGCAAAATCAGCCGGGTGCATCGTGCATCCGGCTTTTTTATTTGCGTTTGCGCCACATGCGCCAGCCCGTCAACATCAAAATCAGTGGAACCAGGCCAAAGCATGAAATAAATATCCGGCCCGTTATGCCAAAAGCGATGCCGCTATGCAGAGGAAACAGCCAGGCCAAAAAGCGGTCGCCAGCCTGCCCTTGCAGCGGATCGGCCACCCTGAAGATGCGGCCACTGCCCGCATCTACGCTGACCCTGCTTGCGCCATCGCCGCTATGCATTTCCTGAGGCTGGCGCAAACGAATTTCATAAACGGTAGCGGAACCCGACGGCAAACCCAGGCGCGAAATCCTGGCATGCGGAAATACACCTTGAGCTATTAGCATGGCCTGTACAGCGGTGATGTGCTGACCAGGAGGTACATTTGCATCCCCCGGCTTGCGTGTCTGTGTCACCGGTAATACTTTGCCTACGACGGGTAGTATCCATTGTGGCTGATTGAAGTAGGCACCAGAAAATCCCAGCAGCAAGAGCACTGGCAAGGCAAAAAATCCCAGCATGCGATGCAAACGAAAATTGATAGCAGCCGGGGTTGCTGCCAGGTTCACCGTCAGCGCCTGTCGCAAGGCTTTCCAGTTGGGCTTGGGCAACCATAAAAACAGGCCAATAAGCGACATCAGCATGAGCATGATGCCACTGACTGCGATCACGGTCTTGCCGATTTCACCTAGCAAAACATAGCGGTGCAAATGGTACAGGGTCGGTATCAGCAATCTTCCTGATATGCCATATTGCCCCCAGTTGCGCTCGCCTTTTACTTCCAGCGTAACCGGATCAAGCATGACCTGGCGTGACCAGTCCTGGCTAAACGCAGATTTGCCTGAAGCTGATCTGGTTGGATACCAGGCGGTGATGACGTCTGCAGTACTGGCTGGCAGCATCAATTGCCTGGGCCGGCCATAAGCAGGATTTGCCGTCAGGGCATCCAGAGCGGTCTGTGCCATTTCTGCTCTGAAGGGCTCAGCCTGGTGAGTTTGATGCACGGTATTGAACAGTGCTGGATTGAGTGCACGATCAAGCTCAGGCATCCAGCTGATGATACTACCAGTGAGCCCCAATGCCACGAATACACTGCCAAATGTGAGTGCCAGCCACAAGTGCAAACGCAGCAATATCGTACGCGCTGACTTAGGCAACATAGACAGTCCCGTCATAGCGGCCATTTGAGATCATGTGAAATCGAGGTTTGCAGAAAAACATGGTGAATATCCAGGCTGAAAAAATGGCTGGCTATTCTTAGAGAAACAGGAAAATGCTGGCTGTAGTGGGGCGCTGCGCATTGACTGGCAACTCTTGGCACATACTGACAACTAAATGACAGTGCTGCCACTATCTTATCTAAAACAACTACGCAGAGCAATGACAGCTACTAGCGAACAGCGGCGATGGCGACCTTAACACTACCGCATTCAAGTCTGCCTGACCACCAGCATGGTCTGCAAGACCTCGGACTCGACAGGCTCTTCATTGATAAGGCCAAGGATTTTCCTGGCGAGCAGGATGCCGCCGTCGCGCAGGTATTGGTGGACGCTGGTCAGTGCCGGGATGAAGCTGGCCGCACCGGGAGTGTCGTCGTAGCCGATGACGGATACCTGGCCGGGGACAGCCAGGTTGCTTTCAGTGATTGCCCGTATTGCCCCCATGGCCAGCAAGTCGCTGGCGGCGAAGACGGCGTCGAAGGTCTTGTCTTTTTCATTCAGGTAGGCAGACATACAGTCAAATCCAGCTTCAAAGGTAAACGCCTTGGGGCGCAGGATGCTCACTGCATGCTGTTGCTCACCCAACGCTTCCATGAAACCGGAGCAGCGTTCCTGCACTTCAGCATGATCAATATCACCGATGAACAAGAGTTTGCGCCGCCCCTGCTGGATAAAGCGCTCCGCCACGCTGGCACCGCCCTTGCGGTTATCACTGCCGACAACGATGCCGGGTTGATTGGCATCCGGTGCGCCCCAGATTACCAGCGGCAGGCCGGAGCGTTGCAAGCGCTGCAAACGTTGCACGGCTTCACCATGTGAGCCCTGCCCCAGCAAGATCATGCCGTCAGCGCCTTGCACCGGTGGTGTGTCTATGAGCTGCATGGAAGTCAGCACCACGCTGTAACCTGCCGTCGTTAGCTCCTGGGTGATGCCACCCAATAATTCCAGCGGGTAGGGGTCGGACATGGGTCTGTCATTGGCGGGTGTCATCTCAACCACTACAGCGACAGAATGGCTGCGGCCCAGGCGCAAATTACGGGCGCTGACATTGAAGCGGTAGCCCTGTTCTTCTGCAATCTTGCGGATTTTTTCACGTGTCTCTACCGTCACCAGCGGGCTATTACGCAAGGCGCGTGACACCGTAATGGTCGAAACCCCGGCAATGGCTGCCAGGTGTTCCATCGTTACCCCGGATTCGGGATTAGGTGTGCTGCGTTTTTTTGCCGACATGCAAAGACCTTGTTAACAATTGCCAGGTGTAGGAGTTTCAGGTGTAGTGATTTCAGGTTCTCGCAAACTCGATACGCTGTCTGACCTCGCCGCCTCTGAAACTGAATATTTCCCGCGCATTATGACAGAGCTTGTTTGGCTGCGATATATCCCACAGCCTGTGCGTACAAAGTGCACACCGCCCGCCCCTATGGCCACCGCACAATGCAGGTGCATATCTGCCAAAAATACGTCTGCAATTTTGCGGGTCTCATGGCAACCTATGCATTGGCAAACTCGGCAGAAATTCATTTCTCGATAGAAATCTCTGTATTTTTAATCAGCAAATCTACCTGTGTCGAATAAATGACATCGATAACATTTCAATTGACATCGATAACATTTATTGTTTCAATGGGCTTGTTTTTACATCTCGTCACTTGAGTTCCAGGGATACAGGCCAAAAAAAACCAGGGCAGGCTCATTTAGGAAGTGGCAAGAGGCAACAATGCGTATGATGGAAAGTCTGCGGATTGCCCTTGAACGGATGTTAGGGACGACAAACTTTAATAATATTCAGGAGCACAACATGAACTGCAACAAGCCTTTCCGCTTGTCGGCGATTACTATCGCCATGATGACATTATTGAGCCAGGCACAAGCCCAGGTCGCCAGCAATCCAGATACCAATGCAGCCGCTACTACCGCTACGACTGCTCCAGCCAAGGCAGATGAAGTCCAGCAAATCGTCGTGACCGGCAATGCCCGTAGCGGTGGCCAGCGCAAGATCGATGCGTCTTATTCCATCACCACCGCGAATGAAGAACAACTGAAACAGGCTGCTCCCAGCAGCACCGCCGATTTGCTGAAAATCGTGCCGGGTATTTATGCCGAATCCAGCGGGGGCAATGCCGGTGCCAATATTGGTGTGCGTGGCTTCCCTATTGATGGTGATGCGCCGTTTGTGACGATACAAATGAATGGCTCGCCTTTGTTCCCGCCACCCACCCTGTCTTTCCTTGAAGGATCATCGCTGTTCCGTATTGACGACACCATAGAACGGGTGGAAGTCTTGCGCGGCGGCCCCAGCCCTATCTTCTCAAATGGACAGCCTGGTGCAACCATGAACTTTCTGCTCAAGAAAGGCCGTGATCTTGCTGAAGGCAGTTTGCGCGCCACCGTTGGCACCGGCAATCTGCGCCGTATCGATGGCTATTATGGCGGCAAGATTGCTGATGGCTGGTATGGCACGATAGGCGGCTTTTATCGCGTAGCGCAAGGCGTGCGTGACGGGCAATACCCGGCAGACGATGGCGGGCAAATCACTGCCAGCGCCACCAGGAAGCTGGATCAGGGCGAGCTGACTTTTTATGCACGCACCGTTAATGACAAAAATACTTTTTATACTGGCGTGCCGCTGATTTCTGCCAGCTCTGCGGGTGGCAAGCCAACTGCCTTCCCCGGTTTTGATCCCCTGACCGGTTCGCTGTATGGCAATGAATTGCGCAATGTTTCTCTGGAAGTTGGCCCTGGTCAGGTATTGAATAAAGATCTGGCAAATGGCCGTGGCTTGCAAGCCAATCTGTTTGGTGTGGATTTCTCACAAACCATCAATGGCTGGAATATCAGCAACAAGCTCAATCATTTTTCTGGCGATGCACCTACGCTGGCGATCTTCACCGGCAATAGTCCTGTGAGCATGTCCAGCTATATCCGTAGCGCTATCCAGTCAGCTAATGGCCAGGCCAATGTGGTGGCTGCGGCAGGTGGCAAGCAGGCTATTTCAGGCACGGCAACTTATCTGAATGGTGGCGCTGCAGTTGCGGGTGACCAGCAAGTGATGTCAGCAGGTATCTGGTCAGTAGAAAAGAAACTGAGTTCTTTCACCGATGAACTGCGCATCAGCAAAGAAATCATCAAGGATCACACCATGACGGCTGGCCTTTATTATGCTGACTATTCATCCAAGGACATGTGGTATCTGGGTAATAGTGTCCTGATGACAGCAACACCAAATGCCCGCCCTATCAATGTGCAGTTGAATAATGGCGTGGTCGTCAGCGGCAATGGCCATGATGGCGCATCCTTCTACACCTTGAATGAAAATTTCTCGGCACAGAATACTGCGTTTTACCTCGCAGATGAATGGAAGATCAATGACCGTATCCGTGTTGATGCTGGCGTACGTACCGAGAACCGTCGCTTGAATGGTGTTATCTCAAATCCAAAATCAGTCGATCTCGATAATAACCCGCTGACGCTATACAACAACAGCGCATCGGTACTGAGCGGCAGCAACACTCTGGTCGATCGTTCTGACAATGAAGTGTCTTATACCCTGGGTGGCAACTACAAGGTCTCAGAAAACTTCAGCGTGTTTGCTCGTCTGAATTCTGGCTTTGCGCTGCCGCAGTTCGACACCATACGCGACAATGGCGTCAATGCACCCGTGACCAAGGTAAAGCAATATGAGATAGGCCTGAAGAGTGTGTCTGAATACATCAGTGCCTACCTGACCTTCTTCCACAATACCTTTACCGGCCTGCCCTTCCAGCAGTTCTTGGCAGATGGCCGCAATGTGAATGCGATAGGTGGTTCCAGCGGTTCTGGCCTGGAATTTGAAGTGGCAGCACGCCCTGTCAAAAATTTCCAGATTTCACTGAGTGGCGCCTACCAGAAATCGAAGTATGAAAACTATGGTGCCAACACTGGCAATGAAGTGAAACGTCAGCCTAAGCTACAGTTCCGTCTGTCGCCGAGCTACCGTATCCCGCTCGATAATGGTGATATCAAGCTGTATGGCACTTACACCCATGTCGATGCACGCTTTGCTGACGCAGAAAACCAGCAATCCCTGCCCAAGTATTACACGCTAGATGCTGGCATTCTGGTGGGTCTGGGTGACAATCTGGAATTCCGTCTGGCTGGCACCAACCTGACCAATCAACTCGGCCTGACCGAGGGTAATTCCCGCGTCATCGGCAGTGGCAGCAGCGTGGTCTTTGCCCGCCCTATCTTTGGTCGTGCAATTGAGGCGTCTGTCTTGTATCGATTCTAAAACTGCTCTTTATTAATAGCCAAGCGTGACCCTGTTCAGGGCCACGCTTTTTTTCAGGCGATCAGGCTTTGCACCTTTTCGACCTCGTCAAACAGGAAAAAATGTCCCCCTGCAAAGCAGTGTACTTCAGGCGCATTTACAAAACAATCCGCCCAGGCCAGGCCATCTGCCAGCGCTATCCTGTCATCTAGCCCAAGCAGCACCCTTACAGGTACATCATACTGGCGCTGGCTGCCATCAAAATAAGCCTCCGCGGCACCTATGTCGGCACGCAGGATAGGTTCAAACAACTCCATCAATTGTGGTTCTGCCAGCACTTCTGCTGAAATGCCACCCATGTTTGCCACCCATTCCAGAAATTCCTTGTGCGGCAATTCTGCGTGACGATGTAATGCGCGGCGATGAGGTGCGGCAGCGCCTGACAACACCAGTCTTTGAGGCGGGCTGGCACCAAGTTCCACCAGCCTGTCCAGCATGGCCAGGGCAATATAGGCTCCCATGCTGTGGCCAAACAAGATATAGGGGCTACCTGCGGTGGCGCGCAAAGTTGGTTCCAGCAAGGCAGTCACCATCTCGGGTATGCTATGCAGCAAGGGATAGCGCATATTGCTGCCATGGCCAGGTGGATCAAAGGTGATCCACTCATGGGCATGCTCACGCGCCAGCCTGGCATAGCTATAAGCGCTGCCACCAGCAAATGGATAGGCAATAATCTTCAATATGGTTTTCCCCTGACACACATTAATTTTAAAAACGACTATAACCCAGGCATGACCGACAAGAATAAAAATCTCGCTTTGATTGCACACCCTGAAATCTGGATAGCCAGACTGCCAGATCTGCGTGCATACCGACAAAAACTACTGACACTGCTGAGCAGTGCAGAACATACCCGCTGCGCACGCTATATGCAACAGGATGACAGGGACAGATACCTGGGTGGACGTGCGCTCAGCAAACTTGCCGTCGCAAAATTGACTGGCTTGCCGCTTGCAGATATCAGCATCACCCTGGCGACATCTGGCAAACCTGCCATTGCATTTGCAAAGGATGAAATCACTGCACCCGCCATCAGTATCTCGCATGCTGGCGAACTGGTCGTGGTAGCGCTCACCTACGCTGCCGACATCGGTGTTGACGTAGAATTATTACACAATGATGTCAATTTGGATGACTTGATGGGCGTCGTTTGCAGCGCAAAGGAAATCACTGAAGTCAATCGCCAGGACGAGAAAAGCCGGATACAGAAATTTTATGAATTCTGGGTATTGAAAGAAGCCTACCTGAAAGCCACTGGAGAAGGCTTATCTGCGGACGCGCGACGCCTGATGTTCACAGTAGATGATGTATCTTCCGTCAGCTTGTTGCAAGGCTTGGATAATCGCCCTGCTCATACCTGGGATTTTTTTCTCAGGCTATATGACCAGCGACATGTGCTTGCGTTAGCGAGCAGGAAAACTGACGTACCCGAACTTGATGACAGCAGGTACACGCCGACACGCTGCATGCCCGTCTTTAAGGATGCACTGTCTTTATTGAGGGAATATTGTTCAGAAAAATGAATGCGTCACTGATCTTCGCATCAGGCACATAGCCCGGATGAGCCATGTGCTCTACTCTTCTAGCGGGGAGTTACTTCTTGATGCTGAGAACGATAGAACCGTTCCAGTTTGCACCACCGTTTTCAACGAGGATACTCAGAACATTGGTGATCTCTGTCCATTCCATAGTGATTTTTGCACCGCCGATGTCAACACCATCAGCCTTCAGTGTGCCATTTGCATCTGACAGCAGTTTAGTACGGTATGCAGGATCTTGTGCGGATTTTGCGATTGCAGTTGCCAGTTGGTCATAAAGATGTGCCATTTTTTTACCCCTAGTTTACGTGGTTCAACGAAGTTAATATCGGAATGAAACGAAACTCTTTGCTACCTATTCAAGTCTAAATTTCGAGCTGAAATTTTAGGCAGCGAGGCTATAGTACACTCGCACAGAAATGATGTCTAGCATTTAACAAAGTTAAAAAAAATATTATTATTTTTGCGTTGTAAAAAGGATGGCGCGCATCAAAATTGCGTCTAAAATATGGAGCAATTAGCCCACAAACTTTCCTGTCAGGAATGATATGCCAAACATAAAGACCTTTACTCCTGCTGGTCGCCTCGATAGCAATAATTCTGCTGCATTTGAGAAAGAAATTCTCAGTGCCATCGACGCCGGTGAAGTCCACATACTGATTGATTTTTCCGATCTCACTTATATCAGCAGCGCTGGACTGCGTGTCATCTTGCTGACTGCAAAGAAGACCAAAGCAGCCACTGGCAAGCTGGTATTGTGCAGCCTGAGTGATTCAATCAATGAGGTTTTCCTGGTGAGCGGCTTTAATACCATCCTGGATATACAGGCGAACAAGGATGCCGCGCTGACGCGTTTCTGATTTCATCACACCGTCATAAAAAAGCCCTTGCATTTTTTTGCAAGGGCTTTGACTACTGAGCTCCGGGTTAACTATGCATCTGCAGCTTCCATGATGGCCTGCGTCCACTCCGCAGCTCTTTCATAGGCAGTGCTTGTCACTGCTTCCTTGAGTTTAGGATCAGCGTCCATCAGTTCCATGAATTGCTGGCGATCAAGGCTGATACATGTACTGTCAACGACGGCACGCACTGACCAGGTACGAGGCACGGGACGTATCAAAGCCATCTCACCAAAATAATCTCCATCATCGAGCATGCCAAGTGGTGTTTCCTTGTCACCTTCGAGCTTCACATAATTTTCCAGCTTGCCACGGGCGACGATGTAGAACTTGCTGCCAGGCTCGCCCTCTTCAAACACAGGCTTGCCTGCGGCAAAAGATTCCGACACCAGCGACTTCGACAGCTTCAGCAAGACTTCATCCGAGCATTCTGACAGGAAAGGTATGCCTCTCAGGCGCTCAACTGAAATGGAGGCCTTGCCATCGTCGGTAATCGTGAAACCACTTTGCTTGCGCCATAGCATGGCATAGCGGCCATCCTTGGCCAGCAATTCTTCATGCGTACCTGATTCCACCACCAAACCTTTTTCCATGACGATGATGAGATCGTAATTGGTGATGTGGGTAAAACGATGGGTGACAGATACCACGGTCCAGTCCGCCGAAATGGCATCCAGGGTCGCACCTATCTCGGCTTCGGTATGGGCGTCAAGTGCCGAAGTGGCTTCATCAAGAAAGAGTATGCGCGGGTTTCGCAACAGGGCGCGGGCGATGGCGATACGCTGGCGCTGGCCGCCAGACAGGCTGCCACCCTGACTACCGACCACGCTTTGATAGCCATTCGGGAAAGTCTCGATCAAATCATGGATGCCCGCATCTTTAGCGGCAGCAACGATTTCATCATCTGTTGCATCCAGCCTGCCCATACGTATGTTTTCTGCGATGCTGGTATCAAACAAGGCCGTGTTCTGCAAGACCACGCTGGTTTGTGCGCGCAGCGATGCTTCTGTGGCGTCACGCAAGTCCACATTGTCAAGCAGGATTTTGCCCTTGTTGGGATCATACAAACGCATCAGCAATGACAAGACCGTGGATTTGCCTGAGCCGGAACCACCCACAATGGCAACCGTCTTGCCTGCCGGGATTTCTATATCGACACCGCGCAAGATAGGATGATCTGGCTGATAGGCAAATTCCACACCTTGCAGCTTCAGGTTCTCTTGTATGGCTGGCAGCACCTTTGCCGTTGGACTATCCGGCAAGGCTGCCTGCGCTCCCAGCAGTTTTTGTATGCGGGAATAGCTGTTCATACCCTGCACCAGTAGCGGGATTGCCTGAGTCAGGTTGTCGGTAGCACCGCCGATGTTGAGCAAGAGACCGATAAAGGCAATCAGCAAGCCTGTGGTCAGAAAGCCCATCACAGCCAGTACTGCACCAACTCCCAATACGCCTATTTGCAAGAAACCCGCAGCCACATTGGTAGAGCGGCCTATCATGGAGGTGAAAAAATTGGCCTTGAAATCATCTTCCTGCAAGCGCGTCAGTCTGTCGCCAAATTGCTGTTCGCGATATTTGCTAAGATTGAAGGTGCGTATGGTCAGGTGGTTCAGCAAATTCTCTTGCACCATGCCTGCATTGCCGGATTGCAAGTCATCCCTGGAGCGGCCAAATTTTCGCGCACGAGGACCGAATGGTTTGGGAGCAAAAGCGATCATCGGCATGAGGAGCAATGCCACCATGGCCAGCCGCCACTCGATGACAAACAGCAAGGTCAGGCTGGTGACTATGGTGACCAGGCGCATGCAAAAGCTGGGCAAACCACGCACCAGTGCCGTTTCTATCGCCATCACGTCGGGACCAAAGCAGGCAATGATGTCAGCTTGTGGTGTTTTGGAAAAAAAGTCTGTCGATTGTTTTTGCAAATTGCTGAACATTTTTTCCTGCAGGCTCTTGGATACCCTGGAACCTATGGTGGCAGTCCCATAGTCCTGCATCAGGCCAGCACCGGCATTGAGTAGAAAACCGACCGCCAGTATCCCCAGCAACATCGCCAGCAAACCCATGTCCTTGTTGAGGATGGCATTATCGAAGATATAGCGGTAACTCAAAGGCATCAGCAGATTAAAAGCTATCTGCACCAATAAGGCCAATGCCACCAGGCTGGCCAATAGGCGATAGGTAAAAGCCAGGTGCAGGGCTTGGCCGATGAAAGCCCAGAAGCTGACTTTATGTTCCTCCGCTGCCTTACCTGATTCATTCTTGGGTGTTGCCGTTTGATCGTTCATGCTTGCTCCAGTTTACCGGTTCAATGTCACTGCATCTGTTGAAGTGGAATAGCTAGAACTCATTTCATAAATAGGGTGAGATGCGTTTGCCTCATAACGTGGGCTGGCAAGGCGGACGAGGCAGTCAATAGCTTCCCTATTGACAACGAGTCGAATTGTCAGCGCCTGCAGTCCAGCGCGCGTTATGAGGCAAACCCTTCGGGAACTGACGATTTGGGCGCATTGCAGCGCGTAGTGTGTCACCCATCCCTCGCTAAGGCAACAGCCTTAGCGAGGGCACGCCTTGCACTGCATCCCAAATCGCCTTGTTCGCACTCATCCTATTTATGAAATGAGTTCTAATCTACACCTGCTTTTTAACTCTAAACAAAATCGTATACATCACGGGGATGACGCCCAGTGTCAATACCGTTCCCAGTGCCAGTCCGCCTACGATCACAACTGCCATGCCAAACCATAACTCCCCACCAAAAAGCATCAGTGGCACCAGGCCCAGTATGCAGGTGAGCTTGGTCATGACTATCGGACGCAGGCGTTTGAGTGCAGCCATGACCACAGCTTCATAATGTGGCTTGCCCTCATGCAGTTCTTCGGCGATGCGTTCCAAAAGCAATACCGCATTGTTGATGATGATGCCAGCCAGCGCCAGGATACCCATGATGGCCATGAAACCAAAATTTGCCCTGGTCAGCAATAAACCTGCGACGGCGCCGACCAGGCACAGCGGTATGGTAATGGCGATGATCAATACTTTTCTGTATGAAGAAAACTGCCAGAGCATCAAGAGTAATATGGAAGCCAGTGCGACAGGTAAAAATTTTACCAGTGCGCCCTGTGCATTGCCCGAGGTTTCCAGCTCCCCGCCTACACCTATGCGGTAGCCCTCATCCAGTTTGATCTTTTCTATCTGCGGACGCATGCGCTTGACCAGGGCATTGGCCGACAGACTCAGGCTCTTGCCGGACACGGTCACTGTCCTGATGCCATTGCGCCTGCGTATGGCTCCGTCTTCAGGCACGCCGATGAGTTCTGCGATTTGTATCAGTGGCACCGAGGTCTGGCCATTCTCGGAAAACACATTCAGGGTTTTCAGTTTGTCGTAGGACATCATCTCCTTGTCCTTGCCTGTGACGACTATCGGGATGGTCTGGTCACTATCCCGAAAGACACTGACCTGTATACCTGTCAATGCACCGTTGAGTGAAAGCGCCACATCAGAAGAAGTAATACCTGCCCGTCTGGCCATGGCCTGGTCTACCTTGACCAGCAATTTCCAGGTACGGTTTTCCCAGTCATCCTTGACATCGATCGTATCGGGCAGGCTGCGCAATTGCTGTTTCAATTGCTCTGCCAGGGTCTTGAGCGTAGTGGCATCACTGCCAGTGATACGAAACTCGACCAAACCAGTTTCAGAACCGCCCAGCCAGAACTTCTTCACTTCGGCGCGCAATTCAGGGAAGTTGGCATACAGGTAGTTGCGGGTACGTTCCAGCGGCGCATCCACACTGGTTCCCAGCGGGACATTAACGACGATATAGCCGCGATGCGGTGCGCCCGCCACCGGAGCCATTGCCAGCACGAAGCGCGGGCCGCCATAGCCAACATAAGAAACCACGCTGCTGACTTCAGGATTGGTTTTCCGGTCCAGCAACCATGCATCGATTTTCTTGATAGCCTGCTCGGTTTCTGCATAGGGTGAACCAGCCGGAAGATTGACCAATATCATGTACTGGTTACGTTCAGAATTCGGGAAGAATTGCTGTGACACCAAACCAAATCCTGAGATGGCGAGGACAAAGGCGAACGTGACCGCAGCCAAAAAAATCAGGGGTTGCCGGAGTATGCCTTCCAGCAAGCGACGATAACCGCGATAAAAGCGACTGTCATAATGCTCTTCCGATTCTTGCTGGTGGCTGGCAGATACTTTCATGAAATGGTAGCAAACCAAGGGTGTGAAAGTCAGTGCCAGCACCCAGGAACTGAGTACGGCGATACTGGTCACCTGGGCCAGCGAGCGCACATATTCCCCGGTCTGGTCATCGGCCAGTAACAGGGGCATGAAAGCCAGCACGATGGTCAGTGCAGAAGTCAGCAAGGGTGTGGATAAACTGGTGCCCGCATCTATGCAGGCTTGCTTGCGATCTTCACCTGCAACCAGGCGGCGCATGATGTCTTCCGCAATGACAATGCCATTATCCACCAGCAAACCCAGGGCAATGATCATCGAGGCGATGGAGACACGTTGCAATTCTATGCCCATCAGGCTCATGATGATGAGTGACATCAGCATGGTCAGCGGCACGATAGTGCCAACGATAAGACCGGTACGCATACCCAAGAAAACCATGACAACGATCAGCACAATGACCAGGGTTTCATACAGGGTACGCTCTACATCGGCAATCAGGTGGCTGACCACTTCAGGCTGGAAAGTCGCAAAATCGAGCATGAATCCCAGTGGCAAGCCAGGCTTGACTTCGGCGATGCGCGCCTTGAGACTTTGGCCAAAGGCCACCACATTGCCACCCTCGGCCATGGATATCGCCAGCACGATGGCAGGTTTATTATTGAACAAGGCACCCGTGCTGCGTGGTTCTACATAGGCACGGCGCAAAGTCAGGACATCGGACAAGGCAATCGCCTGGCCAGTTTTGGGGATCAGGATGGGGGTTTTCTCTATATCAGCCATGTCACTGAAATTGCCGGTGGGTTCCAGCGTGACGATGGCCTTGTCTGCGATGACCTGGCCACCAGGCAACACCACATTTTGTTTTTGCAAGCTGGCCAGCACATCACCCAGCGACAGACCCAAACGTGACAATTGCGCGGGTGAGCCCTCCAGGTATATCCGTTCAGCAGGCAGGCCATGCACTTCTACCCTGCGCACGCCGGGCAAGCCAGTCAGGTTATCACGCAACTTCAGCGCCACCTGGCGCATCTCTGCCATACGGTAGCCATCTGCAGTAATTGCCAGCGTGGCTATGGCAACATTGCCAAAGTCATCGTTGACGCCGGGGCCGTTGACACCATCTGGCAGGGATGAACGGGCATCGGCCATCTTGTTGCGCAGCTTTTGCCACAAAGGCTCAAGCTGGAAGTACTTGTCATAGAGTTTGACGCTGATGATGGTGCCGCCTGTGAAAGCCGTCGATGTGATTCTTTGCACTTCGGGGATTTCGCGTATTTTTTCTTCCAGAGGCCGCGTCAGCAATTGCTCTACCCGTTCTGGCGACATACCGGGATAGTAAGCACTGACGATGGCTTCCCTGACCTTGATGGGCGGGTCTTCTTGCGCTGGATAGTTCAGGAACAGACTGATGCCGAGACCGGTAATGAGGACGATGCAGGCGATCAGCAGGCGCGGATTCTTGAATGCATATGCAGTGAGCTTGATCATTTCTTGGCCTATGAAAATACATCATTCAAATCCTGCTGCCACCCTTGCCGTCTTTCTGTAGCGCTTTCACCACCTGGCCGTCCGACAAAAAGGCTACACCTGCCACGACCACTTCATCACCAGCCTTCAGTCCTTCATCGACCTCTACATCCTGTTCATTGACTGCCTTGATCCTGACTTCCACCCTTCTGACTTTGCCACTTTGCCCATCCAGCACAAAAGCGAAACCGCGGCCTGGCGCATTACCGGGAACGATGGCTTGCAAGGGCAGGACCATGTTTTTCCTGGTTTGCGCTTCCTGACTAGCGTCACTGCCAAGCGTAAACTGCACATTGGCCGTCACGCCAGGACGCAAACCTGTGGTGTCACCCGTCAGGCTGATGTAACTGGGAAAAGCATCGCCAGCAGTGGCCCTGGCATCTATGCGACTGACCTTGCCATCCAGCTTGCGCTCACCTATTTGCACCTTGACGGCTGTGCCCAGGTTAAAGCCTGACATTAATTTGTCAGGCACGCGTATCGCTACCCGCAAACCTGCAGCACCATCCAGACGCATGATGGATTGCCCTGCATTCACGTCAGCAAAGGCTTCTATCAAACGTGCAGAAATCCTGCCCTCAGCCGGGGCCAGCAGGACGGTGTAATCAAGGTCGCGTTTCGCCAGTGCCAAGGCAGATTCGCTATTGCTGAGCCGCGTTTCAGAAGCAGCCAATTCCACCCGCTGCTTCTCCAGCATATTGCCAGTCATGTAGCCCTGCTCCCTGAGTTTGGACTGGGCGGCCAGGGCATCGAGTTTTTCCTTGCGCTCTGTTATGGCGCTTTGCAAACCGGATTGCGCATTTTTCAACTTGAGTTCATAAGCAAGAGGGTCCAGCCTGGCCAGCACCTGCCCCTTTTTTACCTTGTCACCTTCATTGACCGCAATTTGCATGACCCTGCCCTGCACCGGGAAAGCCAGGTTCCATACCTCGGCCGGTTGCAGTTCACCGACAAGAGAACGATAACGCTGCTCGCCACCTGCCTGTGCTGTCACCGTCTTCACCCTGGGTGTGATATCTGGCGGCACAGCCTTGGGCTTGTCGCCACAGGCTGTCATCATGAAAGGCAGCAATACGAACAACAGCAATTTGTTCAGGCAATGCTGTTTGGTAGAACGGCAAACGGTATAGCAAGAAACTGACATGATGACCTCATTTCAGTGCGTGTGTCCCGGAAAGCAGATCGGCAAGATAGCCAGATAACAGGCGTATCGTCGGATAATCCCAAATAATGGTTGATTCAATTTCAATTCCCAGCAATTCATCGAGTTCAACGATGAGATCCATGACATCAACAGAATCAAGGCCCAGGCTACTAAAAGGCATGTCAGGATCGACATCGTCAGGTAATTGCTGCTGAATGGTTGCGACACGCTTTATCAACCAGTCCTCGAGCTGTTCAGCGCCCCATTGCCTGCTTGCCGTCACGTTTGTCATTGTCTACCCTGGCTACAATTGAAATTAGTTTTTATTGCGAAATTCTGCTGATACATTGCGTGATCTGACACTTTGTGGCAAGTCAGCAAAGGCCCTGCGATTCTGCCCATAACTGGTCTTGCCACTGGTGGTCTTGCTGATACCCATAGGCCCGACAAAGCGCAGATGGGTAATCGCAATTTCTGACGGGGCCACTGCCAGCCTGATCTGGTTGGCGAGTTTTTCGAGTTCCGTACTCAGTGTCTGTTCAGGGCTGTCGACAAACCAGCTTCGCGCAGTGCGTGCCAGCTCGCAGATGACGATAATGCTTTCATTCTTCGCGCTCGCATCATCATAAGAAAAAACAGCAACATCCTCAATCCCGATTACCGCATTCTGTATCAATGCTTCCACATCATGTGGATATATATTGCGGCCATTAAGTATCATTAACTCTTTGCTGCGCCCTGTCACATAGAGTTGCCCGTCAACAATGGCGCCAATATCACCCGTCACCAGATAACGTGCGAGTGCCTGATCTGCAAGCCGCGCATGAAAAGTAAGCTGGCTTTGCTCAGGATTATTGAAATACGTCTCGGGTACACTGGGGCCAGTAATCCAGATTTCACCTATCTTGCCATCGGCCAGCCTGAGCTTGCTGACCGGGTCAGCAATAGCGATACGTTCAGGATCCGCATCGCCACTGGCGACCAGTTGGCGACTGTCCTCCACACTGAGTGCTGCACTGATTTTGCCTTGCTCCAGTCCCAGTACCGATACCATGCGGATGACGGGATCATGGTTGCCAGTAGCAAACAGCGTGGTCTCTGCCAGGCCATAACAGGTCAGCATATTTGTATTGGAATAACCTGCTGGTGAAAAGCGCTGTTCAAATTTTTGCAGGGTGATGGCGCGTATCGGTTCAGCGCCGTTGTAGGCAGTTTTCCAGGCTCGCAGGCGCAGACCTGCTATATCCGCATCAGCTATCCGGTCGGCACACAGTTGATAGGCAAAATTGGGGCCACCAGACATGACCTTACGCCCTTCATCTTGTGTAGAAATTAGTTGCAGCCAGCGCACCGGGCGCTTGATGAAGGCGGATGGTGCCATGCTCACACCAGGTATGCCACCGTAAATTGGCGTCAACAAGCCTCCTATTAAACCCATGTCATGATAATGCGGCAGCCAGTTGACCATGACAAATTCAGGATCGACCTTGAAGTCTTTTTGTATCAGCGCGAGGTTTGCTGCCAGGTTGCTGTGGCTGACCAGCACGCCTTTGGGCAGACTGCTGGAACCGGAGGTGTATTGGATGAAGGCATAATCCTGCGCCTTGCGCCCTGCCATGTCACGCCCTTCACCCAATACTTTCAATTGTATGGTGCTGAGTATATGCATGCCATTCAAGGCCTTGCTGGATGCAAATACATCTTCCAGACGCAACACTTCAGTCTCGTTGGTCAAGGTCATCGTCGCGCCACAATTGCTGACGATGGCTTCCAGTATATGTGCCTCACGTCCGAGCCGGGGCATGGCGATGGGAATGGCGATGACGCCTGCCAACTGGCAAGCAAGGAAGGCCTGGATAAAATCCAGCCCAGGTGAAAACGCCAGGATGATCATGCGTGGATGATCGTCAGGCCAGCTCAGTTGCAGCAAGCCACGGGCTATGCTTTCACTGGCAGCGTACAACTCCTGGCGGCTCAGGTGCTCTACCAGGTCTTGCGACCGTTCTGGCACCCAGGACATGGCCGGGGCATGCGCATCCATCTCCATATAGTTGCGATATTGATCCATCAATGTCAGCGGGCTAGCCCTCATATCTGCCATGTCTACCATTCCGTTTGCAATTGAAATAATTCAGCCAGTGCCACGATGGCTGCGCGCTTGCGTTCTTCCAGATGCCACATGTGATAGATGATGATGTTCGCGGCATCATAGCGTTCCTGTATCGCCAGTATCTGGTCGCGGCAGGATGCCGGTGTGCCACTGATATTGACGCGCATGGCAGCCCCTATCCAGCTTTCGACTTGCTGTTTTTGAGCTTGCGCAATGTCATCGGTGTCGGCACAGACGCAACTGAGGGCGATGGCGATTTTTGCTTTATCTGCACTATCCTGATATTCGCCATACTGGCGTTTGTAAGCACTGGTGATGGCGGCATCTTGCGTACTGGCCCGGTGGAATAGCGAATAGGCGTAACTGGCGGCAGACTTCGCTGCCAGTTGTGCCGTGCCAAAACCTGAGCCCATGATCCACAGCGGTGGACTCTCTGCAAAACATGGTGTCGCAGCATGGGCAAAGCGATGTCCTTCAGGAAAATCACCATCGAGGTAACGCAACAAGGCTGCCAGTTTATCGGCAAACTGCCTGGTGATGACACCCGGTGGTTCGTCCGTACCTGTCAGTGCAGCCAGGGCAACGGGATCGGCAGGCACGCCGCCGCAAACTCCCAGCACGACCCGCCCGCCTGACAATGCAGATAATCCACGATAATTTTCAGCGACAGCCAGCGGGCTATACAGAGGTAACAATACTGCTGCTGAACCCAGGCCTATGCGTTGCGTGGCTTGCGCCAGCGCAGCCAGCATCATTTCCGGTGCCGCCCAGGAAAAATGGGCTTCATGGTGCTCGGCCAGCCACAGGCTTTCATACCCTAGCTGGTCAGCCAGTTTTGCCATCCTGAAGGTTTGCGCCAAGACATCTTCACCATTCTGGCCAGGTGCGATGATGCCCAGGTCTAGCAGGGATAAGCTCAAGCTACTCATGCTGCCGCCTTTGCGAGAATGGAGGAAGGATCAGGGTCAACGGCGCTATAGGTATTCCAGAACAATACACGCCGCCCTTGCAGGGTTTGTTTGCGGAACATGGCCAGGGTCTTGGAAATATAAGTAGTCTCAGTGCGGAAGTTGCTGACCTCTGCCACTTCTTTGGCGGCTTCGTCGGCATCGGCATTACTTTGCCCGTAACCTGGCGCGGCAAAATCATCGACCCAGAGTATTTCGCCAAACTGTGGCTCTTTTGTATAACCAGCCTGCCGCAACAAAGCTAAAGTTTTCATCGCCAGTTTTTTCATCTTGCTTGGGCCCGTGATCATCATCGGCACCATGCGCACGGCCACCACACGTATAGGCAAACCCGCCATCGCCAGACCCAGCCAGACCCCGGATGCGGTGGCACAAGTACCGGTAGGGACGACGATGTCATCAATCATGGGCAATTCTCCACTTTTGATGGCCGCCGCAATTTCAAGAGCCCCTTCGATGACGCCCAGCACACCTATGGGATGGTGCGAACCTGGTGGTATCCAGTAAGGACGCAGCCCCTGATGGCGGGAATAACGTATGCGAAGAAAAGCCATGGGTACGTCGAGAAAGCGTTCACAGCGCAGGAATTCCATCCCCAATGCGGGCAGCAGTCGCTTATTCAGCCCGGCCTCATGCACGTTTGGCTGTGGCGTCAGCAAGGCACGGGCATGCAGACCGTGGATACGGGCGAAGGTTGCTGTCGCCAAGACCTGATGGCTACCCAGCGGTCCCATGGTGGCAACACTGGTCGCGCCTTTGGCGATCGCATCCCCAAAGAAATATTCGAGGTTCCTGACTTTGCTGCCTCCGTATATCGGTGAGCTGAGGTCATCGCGTTTTACCCATAGCTCTTGCAAATTCCAGCGTGCCGCCAACCCAGTTTCGTGGCTAATGGGGGTCGGCCTTTGTACCAGGTCGACAGGTTTATACATCGCATCCAGACCAGGCACCATTTCAGAAAGCAGTCGCGCTGTCATCATGCGTGCTCCGCCGGGTTGAGCATGGCCGGACTCAAGTATTGAAATTCTTCAACGAGTGCGCTGAAACAGCTCCCTTCGCTGCGATCCAGATAGGCTTGCAGGCGCGGCTCCAGATCAGGATAGGTATGCAGTCTTTTTAAGAGTGCAGGTACGACTCTTTGTAGGCAGGCCAGCATAAGTAACGATGGGTTGCGGTACTCCGCTTCTACATCAGCCACTGGCCCCAGCATGAAGTGACGCACGGTTTTACTGAGGTCGGCAAAGGCAGCCATCAACATTTCCAAAAAGGCGGCATCCGTTTTGACTTCTGTCATTGGGATGATGGAACCCAGATCGACAAAGCCGCCATCGATAACGGCATTTTGCATTTCCAGGCAATGGCCTATGCCTATATGCTCCGTGCGGCCAGGCAAAAAACCCAGTGCCAGAATGCGCGCAACCAGGTCTATCCAGCGATCAACAACCTGTTCTGGCTTCATGCCATAACCCGCAGTCAGGCTGGCCAGTCTTTGCAGCCAGGGAGTATTGCCAAACTTTTTCAATTCCACTGGCAAATGCGCAACGCGTAAAGGCAAGCTGGGGTAATGGTAAATGATTGCAGCCAAGCCATCTGCGGACGAAGTTTCCACTATGCGCATCGCCCTTTCTGACAGCAGGCTGCGCAAGGCATTGAGATGACTATCGCGTGCAGACGCAGGCCAGGAAATCACCAGCAAGGGTGTCGGGAGGCAAGCCAATTGACCGAAATGCCGTAGATGCGCTTGCTGCAACATGCAGGCAGCCTTCGCATCTTCCACTGCTTCAAAAGCACTGATGGCCAGCGGGATTTTTTGTTCGACCAGCGCGAAATGCTCAGCCGCAGAAAACAGCGATTTACCTCGTACAGGGTAATCAATGCGGAATTGCGACAGGACGGCCAAGTGCTGGTCACGGTCATGAGCATACACTTCTGTACCCTTGTGCGCCAGCACACCTGCACCAGTATCCTGGTAAAAGGCCCGCAGATGGCGGTAAGGCCGCTGGTATTCACCCGACTGGAAAGGATTGATACCGTGCGCGCAAGGCAGGTTCAGGCGTAGAGCTGCCAGCCGGGCATCGATATCGGGCAAAATAGCTGACAAGGCCATATGCAGTTCAGGTGACTCTGTACTCACATCCCACAAAATCCGTTCTACTTTATGGGCAGTTATGCTTGCTTGCTCCGTCATCGCATCTTTCATGATGTAGTTGCCCCAGGCTTGCGCAAGTCTTTCAGCCTTTGCAGACCGCTCTTGCGCAAATCACGTTTTGCAGCTTCCTGGCGCTCTGTCCCATCTAGTGTGAGCATGCTCGCCAGGCTGCTATAGCTGATACTGGCATCGGCTGCGACCTGGCCCAGTACGGCGAGAAATTCACGCTGTATGCTTGCGGCAGTTGCTGCAGTAAATAATTCGGTACTGAATTCCAGTGTGGCACGTAATTGTGGCTCATCAATGACAGTCAGCAGCAAATCGTATTTGGCGGTATCAGTATGCAAGTCAACAGCCTGTATCTGGAAGTGCTTGTTATCCAGTTGAGCCAGCGGTGCATTTTGCAAGACAAACTTGTGCTGGAACAGCGGCATGCCACCAGCATCACGCGGCGGGTTCAGCTCCTGCACCAGCAAATCAAACGGCAGGTGCTGGTTGAAGTAGGCTTGCAAGCTGGTTTGCCTGACCTTGCCCAACATGTCGGCAAAGCTGTGGCAATCAGAAAAATTGCTGCGCAAGACCAGTTGATTGACAAAGAAGCCCTGGATTTTTTCTGCCAGCGGATGATCCCTGCCTGCGATATCGCTGCCAACAACGATATCATCCTGGCCTGACCTTTGCCGCAAGACGACATGAAATGCCGTCAGCAAAAGCATGAACAGGGTGACTGAATGCTGCCGCGCGACACGGCGCAAATCGTCGGACAGCTTGGCATCAAGCCCGAAGCTGATACGCGCACCGGCATGGCTGCAGTTTGCAGGACGTGGGAAATCAGTGGGCAAGTTAAAGCGTGCCAAAGAAGCCAGTTGCTGCTTCCAGTATTGCATTTCCTTGTTTACATACTGGTCCTGCACCTGCTGTTCCCACCAGTGACTGAAGTCAGCATATTGCAATGCGGGCTCTGCAAATGCCTGGGCGTTGCTTACTTCAGCGGCATAGGCTTGCAAGAGTTCTTGTGCAAACAGGGCAATTGCCCAACCATCTGTGGCGATGTGGTGTATCAGCATTAACACATATGCTTGTTGGTCGCCATTGAGCAGGAGACTCAGCCGTACCGGTCTTTCACTTTCCAGATCAAAGGGCTGGCTGGCCAGTTGTTTGAGCCTGGCATTGATCTGTGTTTCATCCAGGTTGTGTGCACTGATATTTTCCACATGAATTGCCAGGTCAGCGTCATCAGCCACTGCCAGCATGACTGCACCCTGTCCTTGCTTTTGTATACGCAGGTTGAGTATGTCATGACGCGCCACCACTTGTTGTACAGCGCGTTGGAAAGCAGCCTGGTCCAGATTGCCGTCCAGCCGCGCCGCCAGTGCGACATTGTAGTTGGCGCTGTCTGGCTCCATCTGGTGCAAAAACCACAGGCGTGATTGTGCTCGGGATAAAGGCAAGCCCTCAGTGCGATTCAAAGTGGGTAAAGTCGGCACCTGCACCTTCACATGGCCACTCAGTAATTCACGCACTGCTGTCGCCAAAGAATGCAGTGTAGTGTATTCAAATATCAGGCGCAAAGGCAAGTCCACGCCAAAGGCGGCCCGCAGCCTTGCCATGACAGCGGTTGCCCGCAATGAATGGCCACCCAGCGAAAAAAAATCATCGGTGGCATGCACGGCCGGCACAGACAATACTTCAGACCATGCGGCAGCGATAATGTCCTGCACAGCATCATTACCCACCTGCTGCACTCCAAGTCCGCTGCCCTTGCGCTCAGGCAGCGGCAGGTTTTTCCTGTCCACCTTGCCATTCACGGACACAGGCACACTGTTTAGCTGCAAGAAATGCGAGGGCAGCATGCTGGCTGGCAGTTGCGCTTGCAAATGCAGGCGCAATTCTTCCGGCCCCAGATTCTGCCCCGGATGCAGAACATAATAAGCAATCAATTCCTTGTCGGATTTACCCGAGGCCGGGCCAGCTTCATTGTGGTCATGCACTATGCAGATCGCATCACGTATCGCTGCATGCCTGACCATGGCGATTTCTATCTCACCCAGTTCTATGCGAAAGCCACGTATCTTGACCTGGTTATCGAGACGGCCCAGGAATTCCATAACGCCATCAGGATAAAACCTGGCACGGTCACCCGTCTTGTACATGCGCGCAACCGCTTTGCCTGCTTTGGCATGCGGGTCGTGCAGAAAGCGTTCTGCTGTCAATTCAGGCTGGCCCACATAGCCTTCGGCCAGGCAATCGCCACCTATATAAAGATCGCCTGGCAAGCCCACGGGCAATGGCTGTAAATCGGCATCAAGGATGTAGTAACGGGCATTCTGTATCGGCCTGCCATAGGGGACACTGACCCAGTCCGGCTGTAACTCTCCAACGATATGATAATTCGACCAGATGGTTGCCTCAGTCGCACCACCAAGGGCTACGACGCAGACACCAGGGAAAGCGGCTTTCATGCGCTCTGGCAGGGCCAGCGGTATCCAGTCGCCACTGAGGAAGATCAGGCGCAGCCTGGAAGTTGCAGAACGTTGCGGCAACAATGACTCAAGCTGCCACAAAGCTGCGGGAGCAGAGTCCCAGAAAGTAATATTTTCTGTTTCTACTATTTTTAGCAAACGTTCAGGATCAGCAATCTCGGCTTCACTCGCTATCCTGACGACACCGCCTGCGGCCAATATGCCAAATATGTCGTACACAGACAAATCAAATGCAGGTGATGTAACAAACAGGAGCTTGTCTTGCCCGCCTATGGCAAATGTGTGGTTCACCCACTCTATGAGGTTGATGGCTTTTTGATGCAAGACCAGCACACCCTTGGGCTTGCCAGTAGAACCCGACGTAAAGATCACATAGGCAGGGTCTTGCGGACGCGCCTGATTTTGCAAGGCTGTGACTGGCAATGCATTCGTTTGATCGACGCAGACTATCTGCAATTGCCGCTCGTTAGCCAGGGCTTGCGTGCTATCCATCAAACTACTAACCGTCAATATGCAGCGCACCGGCAGGCTATCAAAAATCGCCATGACGCGTGCGGCAGGCAGTTGCGGCTCAATTGGCACATAGTGATGGCCGCTGGCAACTACGGCCAGCAGGGAAATCAGCATTTCGCGATCGCGCGTGAGTCGGACGGCGACTGGTGAATTCGCGCTCAAACCCAGTTCATTAATAGCATGTACTACCTGGCTGACCCTGTCCTGCAAGCTTGTATAGCTCATGATGCCCTGAGCATCTATCAGTGCCATCGCATCCGGCGTACGTGCTGCCTGGGCGATAAAGATACTAGCCAACGTAGCAGTGGTGTCATAAGCGCAAACGGTATCATTCCATTGCTGCAATTGCAGCTCACGTTGCTCTGTCGTCAGCAGGTACATATCCTTGACTGCTTGGTCACCGCTCGCATTTGCAAGTTGTTGCAACAAGAAGCGATATTGATCCAGCATGGCTTGTGCTGCTGCAGGTTCTATGCGCGTACTGTCTGCCAGCAAGCGCAAATGCAGTCCATCGTCTTTGGGTTCAACGATCAAAGTCAGCGGATAATTTGACTCTTCCTGCAAATGGTAATCGACGATGCGTGTATCCCCCAACTGACGACCCTGCACTGCCAGCGGATAATTCTCATAAACGACGATAGTCTCAAATAGCGCCTGGCCTGACGGCAGTTCACTCCATTCGGCCACGCGGCTAAGGCTGCTGTGCTCATGTTCACGCGAGGCTGCCAGATGTCTGTGTACATCGCCTAGCAGGTTGGTAATACTGTGTTCCGCGCTATGTTTAATGCGTAAAGGGATAGTATTGATGAACAGACCGACCATCTGCTCTACCCCATCCAGTTCGGCGGGCCGCCCAGAAGTGGTGACGCCAAACAGCACATCCTTGCTGTCTGCATATCGGGATAAAAGCAAACCCCAGCAAGCCATGATACCGCTGACGGTGGTTACACCAGTTTTTTGCGACAAAGCTGTCAATGCAGTAAAGTCATCAGCGGTCAGCATGTTTTCAAAAGCAACGACTTTTGCAGCTAGTCCAGTGCTGCGTTTCAGCACTGGCACAGTGGTTGCCTGCTCAAAGCCGCGCAGGGTATGACGCCAGTAATCTTCTGCCGCCAGATTATCGCGTTTGCCCAGCCAATGTAGAAAATCGGTATAGGGGCGCTCTGCTGGCAAGCTGACAGGCTTGCCCTGCAATAAATCTGTATAGACTTGCGCTACCTCAGCCAGCAGCAGGCCGGATGCCCAGCCATCCAATATCAAATGATGATGGCTCCAGACCATATCCCATTCATCATCTGCCCAGTGCAGTAAGGAAACACGCATCAACGGCGCGGTATCGAGCGAAAATCCCAGTTGACGGTCTGCCTGCAAGAACTGCTGGCGCAATTGTTCATGCTCGCACCTGGGTGACTGGCTGTAATCGACGACTTTGAATGGCAAGACTACATCTGCCTGCAATTGCTGGCGCGGCTGGTCCCCTGTCCACAGGAAGCGCATATGCAAGGCGCAATGGTGAGTTATGACGCTTTGCCAGGCGAGCTGCAACTTTGCGACATCCAGTTCCCCTTGTAGACGTACCTGCAATTGTTGAAAATAAGCTGCACTGTCCGGTTCACGCAAATGGTGAAACAACATGCCTTGTTGCATAGCCGTCAGGGGGAAAACCATTTCCATATTTGTTCCAGCTCTCATAGATATGTAAACATCATACGTACCGAAAACAACATTCTCATGACCTGCTACAAACTACAGGCCTAGCATGGGTAACAGTATTTGCCGCCCCAGCCCATGCAATCTTTCGACTTCTTTCAATTCCTGATCCAAAGCTGCTACCACCGCATTGACTCTGGGTGCTTCCATCATGGACATATGATCACCCACGATATCGCGCACTTTGACAAAGCACAGCTTGTCCCAACCCAAGTGCTTTTCTTCCGAGTTGTAATGCACTGCTGCCTCGCGTATGGCTTCTGGCAAGGCCTGGGTGGCTTTCATCAGCAAGGTGCGGCGTGGCAAAGGGCCAGCGGTATAACGGCCTATGACGGTCACATTTTTTTCAAAAACGCGGAACAAGCGGGCGATTTCTTTTTCGTCCGCATGTGGCGGCACATAATCGGCTTCACGCGCCAGTTCCAGCAGGCGCTGCAAGGCGATGTCAAAAGGCAGTTCAGACAAATCGGGACAGGCGATTTCTGCCTTGTGGGCAATCAGGCGTGAGATGGAGCGCAACAAACGCTCACGTCTTGGCGCAGATTCAGCCAGGGGGGCGACCTGGCTGTCTATCAGACACAGGAAGGCAATTTCATAACCACGTGCCAAAGCCTGCCTTGCCATTTCGTATGCGATGATGCCGCCCGACGACCAGCCTGCCAGCAAATAACGCTGGTCCTTGACCAGCGGTGCAATTTTGTCCAGATACAGGCTGGCCAGTTCTTCCACGCTTTCATAAGTAGCCTCACCCATGAGGCCGGGGTCTTGCAGGGCAATCACTGGCCGGTCTGTCGTCAGGCCACTGGCCAAGTCGCGATAACACAGCACACTGCCACCAGTGGGATGCACCAGCACGACAGGCGTATGCTGTGGATTACCTGCGCGTATGGGTATCACGACCGGATCAAGTTGCAAGCTTTCACTGCGCAAGAGTTCTGCCTGCGCCGCAATAGTGGGTGCAGAAAACAGCGAAGTCAGCGGTAACCTGTAAGCAAATTCTTTTTCTATCTCTGCCATCAGGCGTACTGCCAACAATGAATGCCCGCCCAGGTCAAAGAAATTGCTGGTAATGCCGACCTGGGATACGTGCAAGACACTTTCCCAGATACGTTCCAGACGCATTTCCAGCGTGTCACGTGGTGCCTGCGAGGTCACCGTATTCGAAGGGCGCAACTTCGACAGTGCCTTGTTATCGACCTTGCCATTGGGCATGAAGGGAAAAGCATCAATTGGTATAAGCCAGTTCGGCAACATGTAGTCTGGCAAGGCAGCGGCCAGCACCTGCCTGATCTCAGCCACAGAAAGCTTGGCATCGGGCTTGAGCGTGTAGAAACACAATAGCTGATCAATGTTTGCGGCATCCCTGTCCACCACCACGGCGGCCATCAGCACTGCCGCTTGAGCGGCAACGATGGCCTCTATCTCACCCAGTTCTACGCGATAACCGCGCAGCTTGACCTGCCTGTCAGCGCGGCCAAAGCAATCCAGGCTGCCATCGGCACGCCATGCGCCCAGATCGCCGGTGCGGTACATGCGCTCGCCAGTACTAGCGAATGGGTCAGTGATAAATCGTTCTGCTGTCAAGGCATCGCGCTGGTAATAGCCTTGCGCCAGGCTGGCACCTGCTACAAATAACTCTCCACGCACGCCTATGGGTTGCGGCTGCATGTATTCATCCAGGACGTAGATGCGGGTATTGTCTATGGGCTTGCCGATGGCGACAATAGTGTCATCAATGCTGACTTTCTCGAACACTACCTCGACCGTCGCTTCAGTTGGACCATACAGGTTGATGCATTCTGCCCCGGCTGGCAATGCCGTCAAGACTTGACGCGCCAGTTCAGCATCCAGCACTTCACCACCGCAGCACAGGCGACGCAAGCGCAGGCACTTGGCAAATTCAGGCTGGCTTACCATCATGCGCAACATGCTGGGCACAAGTTGCAGCACGCTGATATCGAAATCCTGCAGGGTCTGCATCAGTGCGTCCGGGTCTCTTTCCACACCAGGGGGTGCCAATACCAGTCTTGCACCTGCCATTAAAGGGGCAAATACTTCCCACACCGAGGCATCGAAACTGATGGCAGTTTTTTGCAAGACCGCATCATCTGCGTCCAGCGGCAGATCCCTGAGCATCCATTGCATGTGATTGGCGAGCGCGCCATGCGATACGGCGACAGCCTTGGGCTGGCCGGTGGAACCCGAGGTATAGATCAAGTAAGCCAGGTCACTGGCTTGCAAGAGTGGAAATTGCGGACTTGCTGCATTTTCAAGCGCGGGCAGGATATCAACAGTAATCAGCTTTATTTTTCCCAGCAAACCCGCGAATGCAGTTTCTTGTTTGAATTGAGCTGCGATAGCCGCGCTGGTCAACAACAAACTCACGCCACTGTCTTGCAACATGAAAGCTATGCGATCTTCAGGATAGGCCGTATCCAGCGGCAGATAAGCCGCACCAGCCACTTGTATTGCCAACAGGCTGGCTATCATGTCAACGCTACGGTCCAGCAAAACTGCCACGACCCTGGCTTTGGATTCGTCCTGCTGTCTGGCCAACAACACATGTTGCGCCAGTTCCTGTATGCGGTGTGAACAAGCCTGTCCACTCAATTGGGTCAGCGAGCTTTGTACGAATATCTGTTCAGGATGCAGTGCCAAGCAGTCAAGAATATCTTGCACTGGTGCCTGCCACGGTTCTGCAGGCACCACCACAGTCCCGGCAAAATCATGCATGAGCTGATGCCGCTCATTAGCACCAAGCACACTCAGTTTATCAATCTGTGCATCTGGCGTTGCAACTATCGCCGCCAGTAGCGTCATCAATTCTTCTTCCAGATTGTGCATGCTGGCAGAGTCGCAGACTGCCATGTCGTAATCGAAGTACAGCTCTATCTGCGCTTCTGCATTTGCATAAGCAGACAACACCAGCAGGCATTCGTCAGTCCATGAAAATGGCGCATCTGCGACTATCAACTTGCCAGTACCAGCTTGCTGCCAGCAAAAACCGGCAGCCAGGCCCAGTTTACTATCCAGCGGGGCAATATAGTCTTGCAAAGCGCAGGTTTCATCGATGGCCGGACTAACTGTCTTCAGTGATGCCAAGAAGCTGGCTTGTGGTGCAGTGGCTGTATGCAAAGGAATGAAACGCGCCATAGGCCCCATGGCTGTAGCCATTTCTTCGTAGGCACGACCATTGGCCTGATAAGCCACGGGAGGTGATTGAGGATTCAATCGATACAGCAAAACCGCCCAGGCCAGGTAAAGCAAGTGGGCAAGCGGCAGTTTGTGCTGGCCTGCCAAAGTATTCAACGCAGCGGACAAATCTGACGACAATGCAAGAGACTGGCGTTTTACATAGGGTGCAGCCTGGCGCCGTCTGCGCAAGCAAGGCCAGTCTGGGAGATTGCTGCCTGATGTCAGACTATTGCTGCTATCCCAGGCCGGTAACTGCACGTCTTGCTGCTCCGCAAGCATATCGTGCTGCCATTGTGCCAAGCTGGTAAAAGGCAGGTCTTCTCCTTCAATTTTTGCGCTTTTTTCGCTTTTTGCATTAACGGACGCGGCGCACCAGACGGCATCAGCAAGTCTTTCTTCCACGCCAAGCAGTATAAACAAAGCCGTCTGTGCATCGGCGCACAGCGCAGACAAGCCAAGACGGTAATGACCTTCATTGAGTTTTTGCAGGCAGGCGCGCTGGTCTTCATGAATCGCTGCCAGTTGCGGTGACGCTGCCTGCATGGGTGTCAATGTGTCAGAAGGAGCCTGCACAGGCAACTGCATGCCGGGCAAGAGGCCAAATTCCATACGCAGGATTTCATGCCTGGCCAGCACATGATCAAAGGCGCGACACAAAATTTGTTCGTCCACACCAGTGCAACGAAAATCAACACTGACCAGATACGTCTGCTGACCATCTCTTTGCGCCAGTTGCCACAGCCTTTGCTGGACTGGTGATAATGAAAATCCGCTTTTTAATTTGCTGCTCACTTGCCTGTCCTTGCCTGGTTTGTGCTTAATTTAGGGAACCTGGCAAGACGCTGGCCGGGCGCACTTCATCGCCCATGGCTGTCAGTATCTTGCGCTCACCGGTAAATCTGGAGCGGCCATGTGCGACCAGCATATTGTCGAGCAAGAGCAGATCCCCCTGCTGCCAGCGGAACTTGACGGTTTCTGCATCATAAGCAGCGCGCAGATGGGCCACCACCTCATCCGGTATCTGCGTACCATCACCATAGAAAGTGTTATACGGCAAGTTCTCAACACCCAGGTCACCCGTCAATGAACTACGTATTTCATCCGTCATGCTGGATGGATGCCAGAAAGCGATGTGATTGAACCAGAGTTCTTCACCCGTTTGCGGATGGCAGCGTATGCTGGAACGTACCTGCGACGTACGCAGCCTGTCGCCTTCCATCCAGGTCCATTGCGTATCCGACTTTTGCATATAGGCTTCGGCTTCTTCCCTGCTTTCTACCGCCAGCGAATGTTGCCAGGAGGGGCCTATGCCAGAACCAAAATTACGCACCAGCATCCAGCCCAGGCGACGGAATTTTTCTTTGACTTCAGTGTCTATCGCGGCCAGTACGCGACGTACATCGGCGATCGGGGTCTCACCTTCTGTCTCGGCTGCGATTTCACAAAAGAAGGCGATGCGCCCAGGCCATTGGCGTACATACGATAATTCATTATGCAGGGCGATCACATGTTCGGGCGGGAAGATGGTCGAGGTATACACCTGCCCGTCGACCTGCTTGCGGGGCGTGGCTTTTTCTATGTAATTCATGAGCTGCACGCCAAAGACATTCAAGCCTGCCTGGAAATCCTGCACGTCACGCAGATCAAAGTCACGGAAAAGCAAGCCACCGTATTGCAATAAATCCTGCTGTAACTGCGCCTGGTTGTCCCTGATCCAGCCCAGCAAATCCACGCCCTTGGCATGCGGGCGCAAAACCAGCGGCAGGCCAGATGCACTCTTGAATGGCTGTCTATCAACCAGGCTTCCATCAGACAGTCGCACCGCCGGGCGGCGCAGGTTTAGACCGGGTTTGGGCATCATGTTCATGCTATTTCTTCCTTCCCATATTTTGCTTCTGTCGCTGTACAGCCATTCAAAATGCTGGCGATGTATCCAGCCATTTTTTGCGCGATGCTGCGAATCTCCTGTTCCTGATACGTAGTTGCATGGTATTGCCACAGCAAATGCAGGCAACCATCCAGGATATAGGCTTCTATCGCCAGCTTATGCAGGCGCGGTAGATGTGCTGCCCGTTCTGCACCTCTGTCCTGACGATCTGGTGACCATGACAACAGTTTGAAGACATCATCAGGTGGCGGGCTGATCTGGCCCATGTAGTTCAGGCTGATCTCAGGCATTTGCCCTTGTGCCAGCGCGGCGCGCACTTTTTCTGGCCCCAGGTAGCGCAAAAGTCCGTAGCCAAAGCCATGCGCAGGGATATCGCTGCGTTGCATGGCGATCTCGCTGGCGGCAGCCGCTGCAGCTACATCTGTCAGATCAAACCAGGCAGGATAGCGGCTGGTGAACCAGCCTACGCTGCGGCTGACATCCATGTCAGCTTGATCAAGTTGACGACCATGGCCTTCCAGTTCCAGATAGGCGACGGCTTCACCTGTCCACTCACCCAGGCTCAGGGTCAGGGCAGCAATCAGGATATCCTCTGCTGAGACACCGGTTTGCCCCTGTATGAAGCGGCTGGTGATTTCTGCTGGCACGATCACGCTGACCTGTGCGTCTTCATCGATACTGCCGTAGCCATGCGCCTGACCACTATTTGGCAAATTGGGCAATTCAGGTGCGGGGATGGATGTGCAGATTTCCCAATATTCTGCTTCTGCCAACACCGCATCCTGGCTGGCCTGTCGTTTCAGGTGTTCTGCCCAGGCTTGTAACGATGCGGTCTTTCTTCCCAGCGCGGGGGTACGCCCGGCGTGCAAATCCAGCAGTGCCTTTCGCAAATCTTCCAGCAGGATTTGCAGGGAGATGCCATCACTGACCAGATGGTGCACAACCAGCAAGAGGCGGGATTTTTGTCCCAGGCTTGCGGGTGTCCAGGCAGCGGTCAGCAAATTGGCTTGCGCAGGCTGCAATGTAGCCTGCACTTGCTGGTAGTCTTTTGTCAGATGCAACACTGGGGTGTTGGCAAGCTCATTAAAATGTGCGTCTTCGTTATTAAAGCCAAGGCGCAGGGCATCATGTTGTTCTATAAGCGCCCGCAATACCTGCTCCAGCATCTCGGCATTGACCCAGTCTGCCATTTCCAGCAAGACGGATAAATTGAAATGTGATGGAGTCCTCTGCATCAGTTCCTGCAACCTGAGCTGCGCGGGCAACAGTCTGCACTTACCTTCAGGCCTGGCATCAGCGCCTGTCATTTCACCTACGGCCAAGAGTTTCTTTGCAAAGTCTGCCAGTACGGGCGCTGCATACAAATCCATGGCCTTGGCTTGCCAGCCAGCTTGGCGCAGGCGTGCGATCATTTGTATCGCCAAAATGGAATCGCCACCACTCCGGAAAAAATCTGCCTGCGGACCCAAATTCTCGCGCTGAAACAGCTCGCGCAAGATCGCCAGCACGGCGGCTTCTGCTCCTGATGTTGTAGCGCTTGCGCTTTCCAAAGCATCTTGTTCATCATTCAACCTCGGCAAAGCCGCACGGTCTAGCTTGCCATTCGAGGTATAAGGAATGTTGTTGATGGCGATGACTGCTTTTGGCAGCATGTAATCAGGTAAATACTGCCGCAAATCGACTAACAGGCTTTGCGTATCAAGAGGTAAGCCTTTATCAACTGCAACGACATAGGCCAGCAGGTAGGGTCTGCCTGGATTTGCAGACTCAGGCTTATGCAAGATCACCGTCGCATTAGCCACATTTTCTTGCGCCATCAATACGGCGATGATTTCTGCGGGCTCGATGCGGTAGCCGCGTATTTTCAGTTGTTCATCCTTGCGGCCCAGTATCTGCATACGGCCATCAGCATGCATGACAGCGAGGTCGCCAGTGCGGTAGACGCGCTCACGTGCTCCGGCTATCTCCGTGGACAGGAATGAGTCGGCTGCATCTTCAGGCATGCCAACATAGCCCAATGCAAGACCAGGGCCGCCCAGGTAAATCTCACCGGCTTCACCAAAAACGCAGGGCTGCCCTGCCACATCGAGTATATGTATGCGATTACTACCCAAAGGCTGGCTGAAGCGCATGCCACCCAAGTCGCCCTGCCATTCACCCACCATGACGCCTATGGTGGCTTCGGTGGGTCCAAAGTGATTGAAAATGCGGCAGTTTGCATGGATATCGCAAAGTTGTTGCAATAGTCTGGCGCTGGCGGTTTCGCCACCCAGTATCAAATGCGTCAAAGGCATGACAGCAGCCTTGTCCTGTGCTGTCAGCAAGGCTTCCAGATGGGAAGGTACAATTTTTAATACATCGACCGGCGTTTGCTGCATCAGGGCAGCATAGCCGTCAGCATCGCGTGCCATGGCATTGCTGATGATGCTCAGGCAACCGCCATGGAACAAGGCAGGCAAGACCGTGGTTAAGCCGAGATCAGCCGCAAAGGTCGATATCACGGCATAGCGCAAACCGGGTTGCAAATCAAAAGCGGAAATAATCGCATCAAGATAATGCTGTACCGCCCGATGCGGCACGGCGACCAGCTTGGGCTTGCCGGTGGAACCGGAGGTGAATAGCTGATAGGCGCAGGCGTCAGGCTTAGTTGCTAGCAATGGCAATGATGGATGATCTTGAGGATGAATCCCCTTGAAACTGGTTGGCAATTGCAGGCAAGGGATATTCATCGCTACCAGCGCACCGATAATATCTGGATTATCTTGCAAGATAACGCAGCAGGGCTTTGCCTGCCGTATCAATTCCAGCACCCTCCCTTGCGGTAAATGACTATCTACCGGCAGGTAAGCTTTGCCAGCCTTCCACGCCGCCAGCATGCCAACCGGGAATGCCAGGCTGCGGCCCAGCAATAAGAGTACGGGCCCTGCAGTTTGATCAGCACTAAGAATTTCTTTCGCCAGCAGGTCTGAATGCAGATCAAGCTGCTGACGCGTCATGATTTCGGTGGCGTCCAGGCGCAAGGCAATCGCCGGTGGATCTTGCATGGCAGACTGACGGAATCTTTCCAGCAAACCCGGCATACCAGGAACTGATTCAAGCCTGGCAGGTAACCAGACAGCCCTGGCAGCAGCGCGTTCATCAAAATCCTGATCGGTGCCTGCCATGCGTTCTATCATCGCGACAAAGCTGTCCAACAATTCCTGCATGTTAACCGTATCAAACAACTGGCTATCGAAATCCAGTTCCACCCGTGCGCCATCTTGCCAGTCAACCAGGTTGCAAGCTATGTCAAAGCGGGCATGGCTAATAGCCAGGGAATGCGCCTCCACTGTCACACCGGGCAAGGCAGGCATGGCCGCCAGTTTGTCTACATTGAAAGTGATATTCACCAATGGCGGCCTGGCTGGGTCACGGACCAGACCCAGATCATCCACCAGTTGCGACAGCGGGTAATTTGCATGGGTGATGGCATCAAGGAATTGCTGCTTGACTTCTGCCAATACCTCGCTGGTACGCGCCTGTGCCGGAATAGTCAAACGCAAAGGCAAGAGATGCGCGCAATAACCTAGTGTATGCGCCAGCGCTTCATCGCGACCAGAATAGGGTACACCCAATACCATGTCGCGTCCTGCCCCGGCCCGACGCAGACTGGCTGCAAACGCCGCTATCAATGCCATGCTGGATGACATGCCCAGCTTGCTGGTCTTTTGTTCAAGCTGGCGCAAGATGTTCTTGTCGAGTTCATGCGTCAGGCGCTGGCCCTGGAAGCCACGCATGCTGGCCCTGGCGTGGGCGCATGGCAGTTCTATGCCGGACGGTGCTTGCTGCAATTTACTTAACCAGTATTGCTTATGTTCTTGCTGTTCAGGCGATGAACCTGCATCTGCCATGTGCTGCGCCAATAAGGCATAGTCCGGTTTGCCGATTAAAGCCCGGCCATTCATGAGCGCGGCGAATTCTTCAAACAGCATTTGCATGGATTGCCCATCAATGAAGACATGATGGGCTGCAAACAGCAAGACGGCATGATGCGCATCAAGCTCAAACAAGTCTATGCGGAATGCACCCGCCTGCGTCAGGTCGAAACTGGCTGCAACGCTGTTTTGCAGCGCTGTATCCAGTGTACTGGCAGTGACTTGATGGCGGGGTACTTTCACTGCCACATGAGTCGCTATTTTCTGCAGCGCTGCGTCCAGATCTATGGACGCCCGAAGGGCATCATGCCTGCTTACCAGCGTCGTAAATGCGAGAGCGATATCAGCATGATTGATATCACCCCGCAATTCCAGCGCAACGCTGACGACATAGGCTGCCGAACCCTGCTCGGACAAGGCTGCCAGTGTTGCCAATTGTTTCTGGGCTTTCGATAAAGGAAGAGACAGGGACAGGATTTTTTTCTCTGTCTTTGATGTTGGCAAAGTACTGGCGATAAAACCAGCCGTCTTAAGCTCAGCTACACTTTCCTTTACCCGACTGACTATCGCCGCGATATCATCTTCAGTGTGTGCAGTGGAAAGGAATAAATTGCGCCCTTCCCACACATACAGGCCGCGATACAACAAATGATAAAAGAAGGGATCAAGATTTTCACTGAAGACAAAGCGGAACAAGGAACCGAAATTTTTCATGTGTATCGGTGCACCAGCTGCAGCAAAAACCTGGTCAAGCTCCGCCGTCAACCTGGCAGTATTGTCATTCAGTTTTTGATAGACAGCCAGACCGCCCTGCTTGATCTCTGTCAGCACGGCATGGGCTGCTGCCATGACAAGCGGGTGCTTGTTGAAGGTACCAGCAAAAAAAGTGGTATCTGCTGTCGGGTAAGAGGCATCGCCATATTGCCAATGCCCACCGTCGATGCCTGCCATGATATCGGTCCGCCCAGCGATAACGCCGACTGGCAAACCGCCACCGACTATCTTGCCATAGGTGACAATGTCTGCCTGCACATCAAAGTGCGCCTGGGCACCGCCGGGGTGTATGCGAAAGCCCACCAGCACTTCATCAAAAATCAGCAGGCTGCCAGCCGCCCTGGTCATGGCACGCAGGCTGCGCAAAAAATCTTGTGGTTGCAAGCCGGGGTTACGGCTCTGCACAGGCTCCACCAGCACAGCGGCAAATTCATGCAGGCGACCACGCAATAATTCCAGCGCTTCTGCCGAGCCATATTCAAAGAAGGCCAGGTCACTGACCATGCCTGGCGTAATGCCAGCTACACGCGGCATTACCTTCCATGGGTCATCATTGACCTCACCCAGCACGCCATCAAAATGGCCATGATAACTGTCGCGGAAGATGGCGATTTTGTTGCGACCAGTAAAAGTCCGGGCCAGACGCAGCGCCGTCATGATGGCTTCCGTGCCTGAACTGCAAAATGCTACGCGCTCGACCCCTGTTAATTCATTGATGAGGCTGGCGACCTCGCCAGCCATGTCTGACTGCGGCCCTATGCGTATGCCGCGTGACAGGCTTTCTGCCAATGCTTCTTTCAAAAATGCTGGCTCGTGCCCAAATAATTGCACACCAAAACCCATGGAAATGTCTATGTATTCATTGCCATCGAGGTCCCATATTTTGGGACCGGCAGCTCTTTGGCCGACGATGGGGTAGAGCATTTCCTTGATAGAGAAGCGGAAACCTGCGGAGGCGCGACTATCTGCCAGCACGTGCCGGTATTGCTGAGCCTGTTGTTTGGATAATGCGGTTTTCTTACAGTAGCTGAGGCTAAATTCATCGAGATGCTTGCGCTGTGCATCGCTCAAGTTACCGCTGAGTGGGATACTGTTTTTTTGTTTGGCAACTGGCGTGTTTAGTGTAGCCGTTTCAATCTGTTGCCCGGCGACTACCTCAGACACGACTTTACCCGCCTGCTGCTCAGCCAGATAAGCAGCTACGGCGTCAATCGACGTCAAATTTTCAAAGAAGGCACGCACCGGTATCTTGACAGAAAATTCATTTTCTATGCGGCCCACAGCCTGCATCAATATCAATGAATCTGCACCAATTTCCAGCAAGGGTGCTGTCGCATCGACCTTGCTGACATCAATCGCCAGCAAACCTGCGATGACGGCAATGATGCGGCTGCGAATGGCGGCAGGATCGGTAACAACCGTGCGCGTACTTGCCGATGCTGACTTACTGATTTGAGCAGCTTTACTTGGTGGCACAGTCGCATTACCGCCATTAAAACTGTTCAAACCCAGGCGCAAAGGAAAGACATCCTTGGTAAAGGGGTACAAGGGCAATGCATCACCAGCCGCTGTATTTTTCTTATCGACAAATTGCAGCTTGCTCCCCAGCACATTCAGGTGTGCAACTGCTCTCAAGAATGCGACTCCATCATCCTTAGACGCATCCAGGCATGGCAGGCTGCGCATACTGCTGGCATTGGCGTTTGCAAAATCGTCCAACATGCCAGACAGAACCGGCACTGCTCCCAACTCCACAGCAGTCTCAATACCGTTTTTACTCAGCGTCGCGATGTTGTCAGCAAAACGCACGGCTTCGCGTGTATGCCTTAACCAGTAGGCTGTATCGTACACGTGGTCGACAGGCAGCAATTCACCTGTCAGATTCGAGGTCACTGACACTTGCAGTGGCTGCCACTCCACCTCTTGCAAAGCCAATTTAAACTCTGCCAGCATGGGTTCCAGCAATACCGAGTGAAACGCAGTTTTTACACGCAACATGCGAACTCGTATGCCATCTGCAATGAGTTTCTGGCTGAGTATATCCAGTTGATCTCTGATACCGGAAATAGTTACGGATTGCGCCCCATTCACGGCGGCGATGCTGATATCTGTATCAGCCAGATAGCGCAACACAGTTTGTTCATCAGCACGCACAGCAGCCATGGCACCATCTGAAGTCAATGCTCCCATGAGCCTACCGCGCTTTTCAACCAGTTTCAGGGCTTGCTCAAAACTCAGTGCACCAGCGATGACGGCGGCTGTGTATTCCCCGAGACTATGTCCCGCCAGCACCGCAGGTTTGACGCCATATTCAGCCAGCAGACGTGCCAACCCCACTCCAAGCGTCAGTAAAGCCGGCTGGGTAAATGCAGTCTTATCGATATTTTCATCGGAGTTCAGCAATAACTGGCTTAGCGACCATGATAAGACCGCATCAGCTTCTGCGATCGTGGCACGGAAGCTGGCGAATTGGAGTAATTCCCTGGCCATGCCTGGCCGTTGCGATCCCTGACCAGGACAAAGGAAGGCCAGTTTGGGCGGCCTTCTGGCAGCAATGGCAGTAACAATCCGCTCACTAAAGCCATTTTCCAGCCATGCCTGCAGGTTTGTAACAGCCTCACCCGCACTGCTGGCCACCAGCGCCAACCTGTGGCGCAAATGGGCCCGGCCAAGCCGTGATAATTGACAGACACCAGCAAAGTCTTGATGAGCGCCATTCTGCAACTTGTACGAGGTCTGCTGCACGAGCCGAATTAAAGCTTCATTGTTGGATGCCGACAAGAGCAAAATATCTGGCTTATCTGTTTCAGGATTTTCTGTAGCAGAAGCCGGAATAAACTCTTCGAGTACGACATGACAGTTTGCACCACCAAAACCAAAGGCACTGATAGACGCGGCCCTGGGCCTGAACCCCTCATTGGCAGGCCAGTCCGTAGTTTGCGCCACCACTTGCAGGCGCAATTGCTCAAAATTAATATGTGGATTAGGCTGGGTGTAATGCAGGCTGGCGGGTATCTTTTTATGCTTGAGCGCCAGTATCAGCTTGATCAGGCCAGCAATGCCGGCAGCCGCTTCCAGATGGCCTATATTGGTTTTGACAGAGCCTATGAGCAGTGGCGTTTTCCGTGGCTGCTGGCCCAGAGTGCGACCCAAGGCGCGTGTTTCGGTCGGGTCGCCCAGTAAAGTACCGGTACCGTGGGCTTCTACGTATTGTATCGCTGATGGCGATATGTCAGCATCAGTGATCGCCGTCTGTATCAAGTGCTCTTGCGCCAGTCCATTGGGGGCGGTAATACCGTTCGAGACGCCATCGTGGTTGGTGGCCGAGCCACGTATCACGGCATGGATACGGTCACCATCGACCAGTGCATCTGACAGGCGCTTCAGCAAAACCAGCCCTGCGCCTTCACCACGGCCATAACCATTGGCAGAGGCATCAAAGGTTTTGCACAGGCCATCCGGTGCCAGCATACTTCCCTTACCCAAAGCGACGCTGCTGTCTGGCCTTAACATCAGGCTGACGCCGCCAGCAAGCACCATATCAGCATCACCTGCCTGCAAACTGCGGCAAGCCTGATGAACAGCAACCAGTGAAGATGAGCAGGCAGTATCTATGGTCATGCTGGGACCACGCAGGCCCAGCACATGGGAAATACGGTTGGCGATGATGGCATTTGACATGCCTATGCCCATGTGGGCTTCTACGTCATCGGTATGGGCAAAGCTGCCGAGGAATTCGCCATTGACTGCACCGATAAAGACGCCCAAGCGCGTCTCTTTCAAACTGTCGGCGGCAATGCCCGCATCTTCCAGTGCCCACCAGGCCAATTGCAAAGTCAGGCGCTGACGTGGATCCAGTGCGTATGCTTCCTTGGGGGAAATACCAAAAAAAGCTGGATCAAAACAGGCTGCATCATCAATGAAACCCGCATAAGGTGCTGCAGATGCGGGCAAATCTTTACTATCCCAGCGTTCTGGCGGTATGCGCTTGACTGCACATATCTCTTGCTCAAGCAGAGACCAGAAAGCCTCTATATTGGACGCACCAGGGAAAACACATGACATGCCGATGACAGCAATCGCATGCTCTGCCACCTGAGTTTCAGACTCCGGCGCAGCCTTGTCCATATCTGTACTCATGATGGACACGAATCTAAGTCATGCCCAAAGGCAATACACTTTGTAAAATATTCTGCATCCAAGCCCAACATAGTTATTAAATCCCTGGTATGCATGGTCGCCTCAATCCAGATGACCTATGTAACGCAGTATCGATGCGTCGATATCGACCAGCGTGTCATGTATCTGTGCGATGACCTTGTGCCCCTCTTCTGCTCCATAGTGCTGCACGACCCGTGTTTCCAGCGTGGCGACCTCGCCGAGTTCAGCGATGGTATTGCCCATGGTGAAAGCATGCAGCCTGACTGGCCCGGCAAAGGTGGCGAAGCAAAATAAAGGGCTGCCAGCAGTCGCCACACCAAGTTGCTGCAAGTTTTGCATGAGTTGCCCCATGCGACCTGGCTGTGCTTGCAAATTGAGGTAATACAGATAAGGGGGCGGGGTTTCGCGCTCTATCGGGTCTATGCCGTCATTGACGCGGTTCAGCACAAAGCTTTCCATCTGCAAAACGCATTCCTGAAATTTCTCCAGCAATGGTGTGCTGTCGACGCCATACACATCATGCAAGACCTGGTCCAGTGAAGGCATACGGTCCATATCACCCAATTCATCCAGCGGTAACATGATGTAGACATAATTTGCGGGACCAGCAACCGTGGCATAGGCCATCCAGCGCATGCGGCGGCTGTGCTGCTGATAAGCAAATGCCACCTTGCCAGCCAGCTCTTTAAATTGCACATAGCGTTCGCGACGCACAGACAAGCGGACGAAAAGACAGTAAGGGGTAGGAAACAACCATTGAGAATTCATTGTTCTTAACCAGCTGAGACGATGTAAAAAGTTTAACCGATCTACCACGCAGGCGGCAATATGAATGCAGGCAAACAACACTTATTGATGGATAAAATAAATTATAAAGAAAACATGAAAAATCTGTTAATTTGCGTTAGAAATCATCGACAAAAAATTCAAGCGCGGGAATAATAGTCTGGTCAGGCAAGATATGCTTTTGAAGTTGGCATCAATATCTAAAATTCCTGCAGCAAACTGAGTTTGCTCGCGATTTTTCACATCCATTATATTTAACATTTTTTAACCATATGCATGCCCATCTTGTTTATATTGCCTCTTTGTGTGTATAGCAAGAAGTCGTAAAAGAACAGTGAGCGGAATATGCAGGCAGCGTTATCCCATTGCATGCAAGTTTCAGCGTGTAGTAACGGACTGTGCCATGGTGCTAATGCACATGCCTGATGCTGATTATCCGGTTGACAGTCGACTACCGTCTTTGAGGAGGCATAGATGTCCAGTGAAGAAACAGCGCCGGGACCAGCCAGATTCCATCACATCATACCCGGCTTGATCTCTGAAATAGAAAGTCTGACCGAAGCCTTGCGTGGCTGGGCTGAACGCCGCCACATACCCGCGCGCACCGTCAATAGCATCATTCTCATGCTGGATGAATTGCTCACCAATGTCGTCATGCATGGTTATGGCGACGATGACAATGGCGAAATTGAAGTCACCGTTCTGACGATAGTGCATGGCGTAGAAGTGACCATCCGCGACAGCGCACGCGCCTTTGATCCTTTTTCTATCGCCGAGCCAGATACAACACTCAGCGTAGATGAACGTGATATTGGTGGCCTTGGCGTCCATTTTGTCAGAAAGATGGCTGACAGCTTTGCCTACCGTCGCGATGGCGACGTCAATGAAGTCCGCTTTAGCAAGAGCTTCCCCTCCTGATTATTTTCAGCAAACAGAACACAGTCCATCGCTCACCGGATCAGAAAATGCACAGCAATACAACGCCAGTCAGCAACAATATCAACTTCTTCCGCAACTATAACCGTCTGGTCGGCTTCACCTATGTCGCCATTGTCTTGTTGACCATGGGTTTCTTCCTGTACCAAATACGACAAAAACATACTGAAGAAGTCAAAGTGATACAAGGCCATGTAGAACGTCATGGACAATTTATTGAATTCATCTTGCGCTCTTCACTCGATAGCCTGGAAGCCATGCGCATCACGGCGGCCAATTTCTACGACACTGCGCCATCAAGCTTGAGCGAAGCAGAAACTCACCCAGGACATTCACCGCTTTTCAAAAAACTCGAACAGAAAGAAAGCAATTTTGACCTCGATAAAGCACCAGAAAAAGATGTGACAGGTAATCTGAACGGTATTGGAAAATTGCAAGGTCGGACGCCAGAGTTTTATCTGGATCTGGAAATGGCTCTGAACCTGAATCAGGTATTCCAGGCCATCGCCTTCAATTTGCCGAATGCCAGTGAAAGCCGTTACATCTCGGTCGACAATTTTTCCAACACCTACCCCTGGATGGATGCAGCCAAACGTCCGCATAGTGAGCAAGTATATCAAAGCCAGGCATGGCTCATGGGCACACCAGAGAGAAATCCCACTGGCGAAAAATACTGGGCACCCGTGTACTACGGTGGCACGTCCAGTGGTTTACTCGTACCAACAGCAGCGCCGGTGTATCATAAAGGCCAGTTCCGTGGCGTGGTATCCATAGATACCAGCCTGGATTACCTCAATCGAATCAACAGTGATTTTGCTTACACGCCAGGCACAGCCTTCCTGGTTGATGCCTATGGCGAAGTAGTAGCCCACCCGGTAGCGTATGCCAATGCCCTTGATGTACAAACTACACAAAAACTGGATAAAGTTATGCCAGCGGGCATACTTAAAGATGGCCGTCGCCTGGTCGACACAGCCGCCAATCAGGCCGTAGAAATTGGCGACTACCTCCTGATACGTCATCCCTTTATCTCGGCCCCCTGGCAATTGGTGTATGTCGTTCCCAAGAACCAGATCTGGAAAAATCTCTTATGGGAACGCGGCCCCATCATGTTGCTGGTGATACTGGGCCTGACGCTGTTGATGGTCGTCACTTATTATGTGACTACACGCGAATTCATTTCGCCCGCATCCAAGCTGGTGGCACATATCGCAAAAGAAAGCCAGTTCACCCCTGCCCCGATACCGGTAGTGCCCGGTACCTGGAAGCCCTGGTTCGAAACCATTTCACAAGCCTTCAAGGAGAGCCTGCAACTGGTGGGTATCAGGCAGGAGCTTGATATTGCGGCCAACATGCAGCTATCCATCCTGCCGCGTCACTGGCCCAATGAAAAAGAGTTCTCCTTATGGGGCATCATGCGCTCAGCCAAGGAAGTGGGTGGTGACTTTTATGACCACTTCTCCCTTGGTAATGGCAAGATAGGTATAGTCGTGGCTGACGTAAGTGGCAAGGGAGTACCAGCAGCCCTGTTCGGCATGGTATCGAAAACCCTGATACGTGCCACTGCAACACGCAATGCCAGCGAGCCTGGCGAGATCATTGCTATCGCCAATGACATACTGGCTGAAGACAATGATGAATGTATCTTCGTCACCACGTTCTACGCGGTGCTGGATCCTGCAACGGGCAGTTTTACGTATGTCAATGGCGGCCACCCGCCACCGCTGCTGGTACACATGGATGGCAGCACAGAATTCCTGCCTATGACGGGTGGCAGCGCACTTGGTATCATGGATGGCATACCATTCGCACAAAAAACAATACAACTGCAAGCGGGTGACTATGTGCTGATGTACACCGATGGCGTAACCGAAGCTTTTAACCCGCAAAATGAAGAATACACGCCAGAACGCTTGCCACCATTATTTAAAAACCGTCCCATTACTGATGTCAATGAAGCCGTCAACCGGACCGTCGCCGATGTTGACCTCCACGCCAATGGCGCGCCTCAATCAGATGATATTACTTGCGTTGCACTACATTTCCATTTTTCAAAAACCAGTGTGGTCGATAATCGACCACAAGCAGATCAGCAGGCATCATGATGACCTCCAAATCCACCATCTTTAGCCTGGTATTGTGCAGCACCTTTTTTATGCTAAGCATGGGCGCGCAGGCGACCAGCCTGGCAGAAATCAAGCAGCGTGGCAAACTCATCGTTGGCGTCAAAAAAGACGTACTATTGTGGGGTTTCCAGGATAATGCCAGCGGTAAGATCGTCGGCATGGAACCTGATCTTGCTCAAAGCATTGCCAATGACCTGGGCGTAAAACTGGAACTGGTAGGCGTTTTGACGGCTGAACGGATTGATGCAGTCAAGCATGGCCAGGTCGATATCTTGATTGCCACCCTGACAGATACGCCGGAAAGGCAAAAAGAACTTAACCTGATCACACCCCATTACTACAGTTCTGGCGTCAA
Source organism: Undibacterium sp. (assembly GCF_030683615.1). Taxonomy (NCBI): domain Bacteria; kingdom Pseudomonadati; phylum Pseudomonadota; class Betaproteobacteria; order Burkholderiales; family Oxalobacteraceae; genus Undibacterium; species Undibacterium sp. Next base: position 37,245 of record NZ_JAUXQE010000035.1, on the reverse strand, counting down.
TCTGCTGACGCGCAAAACCGAGAATTTCAAGGAATGGACTGACTTGAAAAACCGCCGCGTATGCAGTCGTCGTGGCGCATTCTATAATCGTCAGGTGACGGTGACTTATGGCGCTGACGTAGTTGCGCTGTATTCGAATGACAGGTCCAAACAGGCCTTGCGCGATGGTCGCTGTGCTGCCCTGGTGTATGACGATATGTCTATCGCCGCCATGTTGCGGGCGCCAGAATGGGCCAATGATTTTGTCATGCCCATGACAACCATCTTTACCTCGCCCTGGTCGATTGCCATCGCACCGACAGAACGCGGTGGCGAGCTTGAAAAATACCTTTCAAAAACCATTATCAACTGGCATAGGAGTGGGTATTTGCAACAAGTCGAAAAATCATGGGCTATACCGCCTTCACGCTTCCTCAATGACATGCATAAGATCTGGAACAAAAAAGTCGATAATAAATGGTTGTGTGGCGACAGTATCAGCCCAAGTACACCGAAAGAATGCTTGTGAAAGAAAATTTGCCAGTACCGATCCGTGACAATCATCAAATCACCGAGGCGATGACGGATTTATATGACCGCTATTACACCAGCCACGAGTACGAAAAGCGTTATCCCAAGCCGAATCAAAGCACACTGCATTTTCTGTTTGAGAACGGCGCAAAAGAAGCAAGAGACATTCTCGATTTTGGTTGTGGCAATGGCCGCTATGCACTACCCCTGCTACATCAGACCGATGCAAGGCTGACGGCATATGATATTTCCCATGCAGCGATTGCCGAGCTGTCGCGCTTTTTGCAAGATCACCCCCATGCTGCACGCATACGCCTGTTCGATGGCGAAGCAGAAAAGCTCAATGCCCAGGGTGACTATGACATGATCATGCTGATGTTCGGTGTCCTCAGCCATATCGGTGATCATTCAGCCAGGATAGCCACGCTCAGACAATTGCGCGGCCTGATACGTCCAGAAGGAAAACTCGTTCTCAGCGTCCCCTGCATCTTTCGGCGTCGCCCCTTTGAACTGTTCACTGCGTACTGGCAACGTGTGACCGGAAAGGCGCGCGATACGCAAAAAGAGCCTGGTAATATTTTCTTCACCCGCAACATAGACAAGCAGGCTCACCAGTTTTTCTATCATCTGTATTCTGTCGCTGGCTTGCGTGCAGAGTTGCAGGAGGCAGGTTTCACGATCACCGCCCTGGCGCCAGAAAGCCTGCTGCCAGAATGGATGATTACCCAGTCAGATTTACTGGGTAAGCTGGATGAGGCCCTGCTACCCTTGCTGCCGGCTACTCTGGGTTATGGCATACGCGCTGTTGCTGTGCCGGTATAAACGTGAATCAAAAACCATGAAGTATTCAAGAATAAAATCATATTGCAGCCGGACTCTTTTGTTTTTGTTCATGAGTTTCTTCATGACTGCTGCACACGCACAAACAGTAAAAACCCCGGCTGCCAGTGAGAGGCTAGCGTTGATACATGAGCGCGGTGCCATCATCGTCGGCGTCAAAACTGACTACCCACCTTTTGGCATGCTTGATGCCAACGGTGTGCCTGAAGGTTTCGAGCATGATCTGGCGGCCGATATCGCCAAACGCCTGGGTGTCCAACTGCGAAAAGTCAGTGTCACCGGCAGCAACCGCCTGCAAAAATTGCAGGAAGGTGTGATAGACCTGGTTCTTGCCACGACTGGAGACACGGCAGAACGCCGCCAGATCGTGACCATGATAGAACCCAATTATTATGCATCCGGCGTCACCCTGTTCATGCCGCAGACGGCAAATATCAAGGACTGGGCAGATACCCGTGGCCAGCTAGTGTGCGCCACCCAGGGCTCTTACTTCAACCGCCTCATGCAACAACGCTACCTGATGGAATTGCAGATGTATAACAATGCCAGGGATGCCAAACTGGCTGTCAAGGACGGGCGCTGCATAGGCTATCTGTTCGACAACACGGCAGTCATTAATGACCTGACCAATCCAGAATGGAAGGGATACAAAGCGCCTTTGCCACCAACCTTGAATACACCCTGGGCGATGGCCATCAGCAAGAGTGAAAAAGGCACGGAATTTGAAAAAAAACTCGGCGATATCGTCGCCGACTGGCATCGCAATGGCTTTTTATTGGAGAGAGAAAAAGCGTGGAATATTCCTCCATCCAAATTCCTGGCAGATACCAGCACCTTGTGGAAGAAGGATGATGCCGATGGCGCAGCCTATTGCCGACGTCTGGCAGATGGTAGCTGGCGCACAGAATGCCGCAATCAGGTTTTCCTGACCTCGACAGATGTAGGTGGTCTGGCACAACTTGGTTTATGGCTCAATGAAACCACTGGTATCAACCTGACCCTGGTATATGACAGCTTTGACCGCCACCAGTTTCTTTATGGCTTGCTGGTGACACTGGCGCTGACCATCCTGTGTATCACTTGCAGTCTCTTGCTGGGCTGGGCGGGTGCGGTATTTGCAGAATCGAGAATATGGCTGCTGTCTGCCGTCGCACGTTTGCTGGGTACGGTAGGCCGCATGACGCCGCCGCTGCTGTGCATGTATCTGTTGTTGTTTGGTGTAGGTGCCATACTCAGTGAATCTGCTGGCATAGCACTGCCAGCATTTGATGTGGTGGTGTTTTGCCTCAGTGTGTATACCGGTGCGGGTGTCATGACGGCTTTACTGGATGCAGCTACCGCCTACCGTTTACAGCATGGCGAATTCCGTCTGCACTTTGCCAATACTTCACAAATAGCCAGGCTGGCCAGCGGCTCAGTCACGGCTTCTCTCATCAATGTCTCCAAAGCCACCATGATGGCGTCTGCCGTTGCCGTACCTGAACTGTTGTCGGCCACTACTTCCATCATCAACGAACGCGGCAATGTCGGCGTCATGATGAATGCCCTGCTCTTGACCTTCTTATTAATTATCTTTGCCGTCGTACGTGTTATACGCCAGCTCGAACAAAAAATCCTGGCAAGAGTCGCATGATGGAAACGACAGAAATCTTCCAGCACTTGCTGACCTGGACGCCGTACCTGCTGGGTGGCTTTGCCATGAATATCTGGATCTCCATCGTCGCCATGGTCATAGGTACAGGCATAGGCTGGGCGCTGGCGTCATTGAGATTATCAAGTCATCCGCGCCGCGTCAAAATCAGCCTGGTGGCAACAGAATTTTCACGCAGCATACCCACTATCGTCTTCCAGTTTTACCTGGCCTTCATGCTGCCATCCGAGATATTGCTGCCGTACTTCAAGACCATAATCAGCTTCCCGGTATGGATCAAGGCAGCGCTGGCTTTGGCAATCGCCGTCATCGGCTTCACCAGCGATAACCTGACCATCGCCATGGATGAATGGAAAAAAGGCAATCACCATGCTGCCTTCCTGTTCATCCCCAGCTGGACCAGCTATGCGCTCATCATCGTCATGGCATCGAGCACGGCATCCATCATCGGCGTCAGCGAACTGGTCAGCCGCTGCAATACAGTCATCAATGCGACCGGTAACACGCGTTTGATGTTACCGATTTATTTGTATGCCTGCCTGTTCTTTTTTTGCTTTTGTTATCCGCTGACTTTGTTGATGAAACGGATTTCACGGCAGTTGAAGTTGCGGTATGGGATGGAGAGTTGAGGTACGGGTAGTTTGAGCTACGCCCTACCAGCCCAACCTACGAGAAACACACATTACACCCTCATTAAATCAACTCCAACTCAAATCCGTATGCGTCAACGGCAACTGCCTGACCCGCTTGCCTGTCGCCGCAAAAATCGCATTGCAGATAGCTGGTGCCACCGGCGGAAAGGCGGGCTCACCCAGCCCCGTCACAGGAAAATCCGTCTTCAGGAAGTGGGCCTCCACCTTGGTATAACCATCCTTGATGCGCAGCAAGGAATATTCATTAAAATTACCTTGCACAACACGGCCGCGCTGTATATCAAGCTCAGGATACATCAAGGTACTGATGCCATCCAAAACTGATCCCTGTACCTGATGTTCTGCACCGCTAAGGTTGACGATCTGCGAACCGATATCGGTGACCACGACCACTCTGTCAACCTTGAGCTCACCCTGCTTGCTGACCGTGACTTCAGCCACCTCGGCAATATAACCACGATGACTGAAATGGAAGGCGATGCCCTGCCCCTGCCCACGCGGGAACTTCTTTTTACCCCAGTCTGCCTTGAGCGCCACTTCCTGCAAGACCCGTTTCATGCGGCCCACATGATAGGGTTGACCACGCTCACCTGTGCCTGGCACGATTTCTTTATCGCCAAGGATATCAAGGCGGAACTGTAAAGGATCACGTCCAGCGGCATGTGCCAGCTCATCAATAAAGCTATGGAACACCCATGCAAACACATTGCTGCCCGGTGCTCGCCATGGGCCCATGGGGATATTGCACTCCATCAGCGTCTGCTCCAGCAGGCAATTGTCCAGCCAGCGGCCGGGAAATTCATCGCCCGACAAACTGGCACCACTGCCCGCCTGCAATTGCGGCTTGCCATCTCTTGTAACCTTATTACCAAAGCTGACGAAGTGATTATGCCAGGCGCTGAGCTTGCCCTTGTCATCCACTGCACCGCGCAAGAAATGAAAGCCACCTGCACGGAAATGATCATGCCGCATATCATCTTCACGCGACCAGGTAAGTTTGACAGGCGCATTGACGCGTCTGGCAATCGCTGCTGCCTCGACGATAAAGTCCGAACTCAAGCGACGGCCAAAGCCGCCGCCACTGCGAATGATGTGCAGCTTGATTTTATCCTTGGGCATGGCCAGGACTTCAGCGACTAGATTCTGGCCAGACTCAGGCAACTGGGTTGGTGCCCAGATTTCCAGGCTGCTGTCTTTGGCATTGTAGGCTGCCGTGCAATTTTGTGGCTCCATGCTGGCATGCGAGATAAATGCGTAGGTGTAGGCTGCTTCCACCGTCTTGGCGGCTTTGCCCATGGCGGCTGCAACATCACCGTCCTTGCGCAAAGTGGTAGTGCCTGACTGAGTAGAAAGTTTTTTTGCTTGCTCAGCAAAACCGGCCCAGCTTTCAGTAGCGCCCTTCCCCTCGTCCCATTTTATATCCAGCTGCTTGCGGGCGCTGAAGGCGGCCCAGGTGGTCTCGGCAATAATCGCGACACCAGGCATGAGGCCGCGCAGATTGTCCGTGCCTTCAATGACAAAGGCATCTTTGACGCCTGGCAGGGTCTTGATATGGTCGAGATTGGCGCTGACCACCTTGCCACCAAAAACCGGGCATTTTTCATACACGGCATACAACATGCCGGGCAATTTCACATCAATGCCAAACAGCGGTTTACCACTGACGATGGATGGGTTATCAACACCACCTATGCGAGTACCCAGCAGCTTGAATTGCGCTGGGTCTTTGAGTTTGACACCCTTGGCATCCGGCAAAGGCAGGCTCGCTGCCTTGGCAGCCAGCGCTGCATACGTCAGTTTGCGATTGCTGGCCGCATGGTGTACAGCACTCTCAGCCGCATGGCATTCAGAAGCTGGCACATCCCAGGTCTGCGCAGCGGCACTAAGGAGCATGGTGCGCGCCGTAGCACCCAGGCGACGGAATTCATTGTAATTGGTAGGCGTGGAAGTCGAACCACCAGCGCCCTGGCTGCCGTAGGCAGGATTAAGGTCACCCTGGATGACGCGCACATCTTTCCAGTTCACTTCCAGCTCTTCGGCTATCACCATAGGCAACGAAGTCTTGATGCCCTGCCCTATCTCTGGCTGTTTGGAAACCAGGGTCACCGTACCGTCACTGCCTATGCGTATCAAGGCATGCGGGACAAAGTCTGCTGCATTAGTTGCTGAGGCAGCAGGTTTGCTGATCTGGGCCAGTGCACCGTCGCCAACACCCAGGTAAGCCAATACCAGGCCACCTCCAGTAAATGCCGACATGCGCAAAAAGTCCCGGCGGGTCGGTGAGCTGACTTCTGCTGGCATTGCGCTGTTTATCTGCTTATTCATTTCGCCACCTTCTTCTTGCCATTCGCGAGCTCAGCCGCCCTGTGTATCCCTGCACGTATGCGTATATAGGCAGCACAGCGGCAAAGATTGCCGCCCATGGCGGAGTCGATGTCAGCATCAGTAGGATGGGGCTTGTCTCTCAACAAAGCCGCAGCAGACATGATCTGGCCAGCCTGGCAATAGCCGCATTGAGGAACATCCAGTTCTTGCCAGGCGGTTTGCAATGGGTGCGTGACCTTGGCATCCAGGCCTTCTATGGTAGTGACTTTCTGTTTACCCACGGCAGAAACAGGCACCATACAGGAACGAACAGGCGAACCATTGACATGTACAGTACAGGACCCGCACTGGCCCACACCGCAGCCATATTTGGTACCAACCAGGTTCAGGCTGTCGCGCAGCGCCCATAACAAAGGGGTATCGGGGGCGACATCTACGGCCTGCAACTGGCCGTTAATATTCAGGGTATGTTTACTCATGCTGAGTCCGATAAAGTTGAACAAGTCCAATCAGGCATGCAAGATTGTATGCTCTTTAAGAAAATCAGGTGAGGCGGTTTCAAATCAATACATGATGAGCGATTGTCATGTACAAAGGGATACCGAGCAAGATATTTAATGGAAAGGTCAAACCCAGTGACATGCCCAAATACAGTGCTGGCGAAGCTTCAGGAATAGCAAAGCGCAAAACCGCCGGCACCGCAATATAGGAGGCGCTGGCAGCAAGTACCATCAACAGCGCGGCATCCCCGGCAGGCAAACTGAACAAGGCCGCCAGGCCTAGCGCTATTCCAGCATTGACCAGCGGTGCCAGCAAGGAATAGGCAATCAGCAAGGGGGACTTTCCACGCAATTGTCCCAGGTTGCGTGCAGCCTTTAAACCCATATCAAGCAGAAAAAACGCCAGCATGCCTTTGAACAGGTCGCCAGAAAATGGCTGCATCGAGGCCTTGCCTGCCTCACCGGAAAGTATGCCCACCAGCATGGCCCCCAACAACAGCAATTGCGCACCGTCGGTCAAGGACTCGTGCAGTATCTTGCCTAGCGTGGGTACAGTACCAGCCGCACCCACAGTCGTGTTGCGCTTGCGCACTGTATTTGCCACGATCACGGCAAACAGTATCGCTGGCGACTCCATCAGCGCCATTGCGGCCGCCATGTGGCCGCCGTAAGGCAAACCATGGGTATCCATGTACTGCACCGCCGTGATAAACGTGACCGCGCTGACAGAACCGTAAGTCGCCGCAACGGCAACCGCATCAAGCGCAGGCAAAATTCGCTTTAAGGCCAGGTAAGACAATGCGGGAACAATCAGCGCCAATGCGATAGCGCAACCCAGGCTGGTCACCAGTTGCAGGTTAAGGCCAGAATGCGCCAGCGCAAAACCGCCCTTCAGACCCAGGGCCATGAGTAAATACAAGGACAGGAATTTGGCAATCTGTGAGGGAATCTCCAGGTTTGATTTCATCAAACCAGCCAGGATGCCAAAGATAAAAAAGAGAATGGCGGGGTCGAGTAAGCTCTGCATATCTGCCTTAAATAAATCGTTGGCAGGCATGGTAAGCGCAGGCCATCATAAGGTAAAATCAATTTTACTAACTACAATCATAGATAAAAACCTATGAACATTAGCTTTAGACAATTGCAGATCTTCATACGCCTGGCAGAGCTGCGCAGCATCAGTGCTGTTGCACGCGCCTGTCACGTGACTCAACCCACGGTGTCCATGCAACTGAAAGAAATGACAGACACCATAGGTATGCCCTTGTATGAAGTGATAGGCAAAAAACTGCACCTGACCAAAGCAGGCGAAGAATTGGCGAGCACCGCCCGCAACCTGGCACATGAATGGGGCAGCTTTGAACAACAAATCGCTGCCATGAAGGGATTGACCGCGGGCAGCTTGCGGGTGGCCGTGGTCAGCACCGCGAAATACTTTATCCCCCGAATGCTGGGTGATTTTTGCAGGGAGTATACAGAAATTGATATTGCGCTCGAGGTGCAAAACCGTGACGGCATCGTCGAGCGTCTGAGACACAATTTGGACGATATCTACATCATGTCCACGCCGCCCGGCGACATTGACGTCGTCAAACAAGTATTCTTGCCAAATCCACTGGTCGTGGTTGCTCACTTGCAGCATCCTTTGGCGGGAAAAAACAGGCTGCAATTTGCCCAGTTATTAAATGAGCGCTTTATCCTGCGTGAACGGGGCTCTGGCACCAGGCTGGCGTGCGAGCACTACTTTAGCGAGAATAAGATCACACCCCTGGTCAGACTGGAGCTAGGTAGCAACGAAGCGATCAAACAAGCGGTTGCAGCCGACATGGGGCTGACCATCCTGTCACGCCATGCGCTGGGCGATCATTTAACAGATCAAAACCTGACCGTTCTGGACGTCCAGGATTTTCCCATCATGTCGAACTGGTACATCGTCCACCTGCGAGGCAAACGCCTGTCTCCCATTGCCAGCAATTTTCTTGGCTACCTGAGCAAGCACGCACAAGACAAGCTTGAGTGATCAGATCAAGGCAAAATCAACAGCCCTGAATGCTGAAAAGAATTACGGTCACCACGACGATAACTACGATAGACATGTTTACCTTCCCCAGTCTTGCTACACATGGTGCAAGGCACGGCATGGTCAATCTCGGTAATACCGATTTGCTGCAAGGCATGTCTGGCCAATACATTCAGGTCAACGTAACGGTAACGCGGGTTGATGGCGCTGGCATCGAGATCAGGAAATTGCCGCACAAAATCCGCCGCCAGTTCTTCGCTGACTTCAAAACAGCATGGACCTATATGCGCACCGATGGCCGCCACCCAGTCTTGCGGCTGCTCGCCCTGTGCGGCCAACTCCTGCCACAAGGTTTGAACCACACCACCGACGATGCCACGCCAGCCTGCATGGGCAGCGGCAATCATTTTGCCATCTCGCCTGGCTAGCAAGACAGGTACGCAATCAGCAGTGATCACGGTCACGGGTATGCCCGGCAGGCGCGTGAAAAAAGCATCGGCATCACCGCACTGCTGGGATTGCTCTGTCACTTCCACCACGCGGATACCATGTACCTGCAGCTTGTTAGGTACGGTGTCCCAATGCCCACTCAGGCTGGCCGGGACAAAGTCGCGTGCATTACCAAAGCCATGACGTATGCCAGGGATGTTGGAAAGAACCTTGCTTTGGTGTTGGCTATGATGGCTGAGTTGCAAAACTGACTCCGGTAAGTTCGTTGAGAGCAAGATTTTAACGAGTTTTTGTTGAGAGTGTTCGATAGCGTGGACATTAGTTGCCTGGGTCTAATGAACATGACTGTCTTTAATTTCTGACATATCTGGTCCAAGATTGCATTCCAGCAGTATCCTGGCAGCCACTTCTTTTTCTTGCTCTATGAGCGAGCAGTACAAGAAAACGCGAGCAGATCATCATTCGATGGTCTTGCAAGCATGCATTCTATTTTCAATTAACACTAATAAATATAGACGAATAATCATATGGCTTTCTCACTCTACGCATTGCTCGGCAATGAAGCGCCAAGCTTTTCAAATGAATCATTGGCTGTAGATTTGAAAAATTATTTTCGCCAGGAAGAAGGATTCTCCATAGAGTTCGAGCAATTGCCCTTTGCCCACACGAAGACCTTGGTATTGCATTGGAACATGTGGCTGGTTAGGGTCTGTTATGAAGAAGGAGAAAATGTGGTGGCTGATTCAATTGAAATACAAAAACTTTTAGGCGCAACAGCAACGCCTGCTCTTTCGACTATTAGCAAAAGGATTCGTATTGTTTTTGGCGATGACGAAAGGCGTGAACATACTAATCAAATTATCTACATCATAGATTTCTTAAAAGAAATTCATGATGTGAAAATCTTTGATCCACAACAAAATAATTTAGTGAACTCAGTGTAGCTACAGTTTCCACTAACCACATTTTCCATTGACATCCAGTTTTCAATACACTACTGTATTGAAAACAAAACCGATATGGAGACTGCTGATGATGGAGAGAATCTGGACGCGCAGCTATAGTGCCGGGGTGCCGGCGGATATTGATGTGGCGGCGTTGACATCGATAGGCGAGTACTTTGAACAAGCCGTCAAGACCTATGGCAAGCGCCGGGCCTTTATCAGTGGCAGCAGTGGTGTCAGCTACACCTATGACGAACTCGATCTGATGTCGCGGCAGTTGGCCAGTTATTTTCAGAACCAGCTTGATTTGCCCAAGGGTGCACGGGTGGCCCTGATGATGCCGAATGTGCTGCAATATCCTGTGTGCCTGTTTGGTCTCTTGCGGGCTGGTTATGTGGTGGTGAATGTCAACCCCATGTACACGCCGCGCGAACTTGAGCATCAGTTGAAGGATAGCGGTGCGGTCGCCATGATCGTAGTTGAACTGTATGCCCATACACTGGAAAAAGTGATTGCCAACACCAGTGTCAAACATGTCATCGTCACGGGACTGGCCGACATGATGCCGCCTGTGAAGCGCATGCTGGGTAATTTCCTGATACGCAAGGTCAAGAAAATGGTGCCGCCCTATAAACTGCCTGGGCATGCCAGTTTTTTGAACGTGCTGAAACAGGGCAAGGTTACCGACTATCGCAGTGTCAAGGTAGCACCCAACGACCTGGCCTTCCTGCAATATACAGGTGGCACAACGGGGGTCTCCAAGGGAGCGATGCTCAGTCACTTGAACATACTCGCCAACGCCAAGCAAGGCGAGTTGTGGAGCGCGCCTTTCATGGATAAGTCGCAAGAGATCATCAGCATCACAGCGATACCGCTTTACCATATCTTTGCCTTGGGCTCTTGCCTGAGCTTTGTTGGCCTGGGTGGCACCAATGTGCTGGTGGCTGATCCACGCAAGATACCTGAGTTTGTCAAGATACTGGCGAAGTATCCCTTTGTCTCTTTACCTGCGGTAAATACCTTGTTCAATGGTTTGTTGAATGACCCTGAATTTGCCAAGGTGGATTTCAGCCAGTTGCGCTTTGCCATAGGCGGCGGTGCAGCCGTGCAAAGGCCGGTGGCAGAACGCTGGCAGCAAGTGACTAACTCACCGCTGGTGGAAGGCTATGGCCTGACAGAATGCTCGCCTACGGTGACAGTCAACCCGCTGGACATGAAAGAATACAGCGGCAGTATAGGTCTGCCATTGCCCTCGACCTATGTATCAATACGCAATGCCAGCGGCGAGGATGTGCCACCAGGTGAAGCTGGCGAACTATGCGTGCTTGGCCCGCAAGTCATGCAGGGATATTGGCAGCGCCCGGAAGAAACTGCCAAGGTCATGACTGCCGATGGCTACCTGCGTACTGGCGATGTCGCCATCATGGATGAACGGGGTTTTCTGAAAATCGTCGACAGAATGAAGGACATGATCCTGGTGTCCGGGTTCAATGTCTACCCCAATGAAATCGAAGAAGTCGTCATGATGCATGCCGACGTCATGGAAGTGGCTGCCGTCGCTAAGACAGATGCGCATGCGGGTGAAGTCGTGAAGATTTTTGTCGTCAAAAAGAACCCTGCCTTGAGTGAAGCGAGCTTGCTTGCCCACTGTCGCCTGCATCTGACAGGTTATAAAATCCCCAAGGAAATACGCTTTGTCGACGAACTGCCCAAGAGCAATGTGGGCAAGATATTGCGCCGTGAATTGCGCAACCTGGACTAAGGAAAAGCCATGACTGAACTTATCGTCCGCCGTTTACTGATTGATCTGACAGCGCCCATCCCTGCTCGCTGGAATGGTGGCGATGCCTTTCGCTCAGCGTTCTTCAATGCCCTGTCGATGAGCTTTCCTGTGGGCGAACAATACTTCATCGACTCGGTACGGGCGGGTTTAAAGACCTTGCCTGATGCTGCACGTGCAAAGTATGAACAGGAGGTGCGCGGCTTCATCGGCCAGGAGGCAACCCATAGACGTATCCACAGCTTGTTCAATGCCCACCTGGATAAGCTTGGCTTCCCCAACATCATAGAAAAGCGGGCACTGCGACGTCTGGAAAAGAATGCCCACCTCGATGTGCGTCTGCATCTGGCAGCTACGGCGGCGACCGAGCATTTCACCGCCATCCTTGCCAACTGGATGCTGCGTCATCCATTTGCCTTGCAAGGCAGTGAAGACAGATTGAAAACCATGTGGCTATGGCATAGTGCGGAAGAATCTGAACATCGCTGCACCGCCTATGATATCTACCAGGCTGCAGGCGGTGACTATCCCAGGCGCATCAAGGTGTTTCGCTATATCACCATGATCTTCATGACGGATGTGCTGTACCAGACCATGCGCAATCTCTGGCATGATGGTGCGCTGTTCAAGCTTTCTACCTGGCGCAGTGCCTGTCGCTTCCTGTTTGGCAAGGATGGCATCATCAGCGCCAATCGCCAGGCCTGGCGCGACTATCTGGCGGCAGATTTTCATCCAGACCAGCATGATGCCAGCCTATCGCGGCAATGGCTGGCGGATAATGCGGGGCAATTTGCCGTGGTTGGCTGAAAGCGTCGAAGTAATAGCGAGCAAGCTCTGCATAAAACACTACTACAAAAACAGGTATGAAATTAAAATCCGTAACTCTGGTGACATTGGGCATTATCGCCGTCGCTGCTGGCACGCTGTATCTCAATCGCATCAACGTCTTACGCTATTCGCTAGGATGGTACACCGATATAAAACATCCGCGTGAATCTTACAGGCCAGTGCAGTGGATGGATGGTCCTGCCCAGCCGGTCGGTACTAGCCCACGCTTGCCCAATGTGATCATCATCCTGGCAGATGACCTGGGCATCAATGATGTCAGCACCAATGGTGGCGGCTATACCAAGTTAGGGGCGGCAACCCCGAATATTGATTCTATAGCCCGTGATGGCGTCAATTTTGTCGAAGGTTATTCTGGTGCCGCCGTCTGCACGGTATCACGCGCTGCCTTGATGACTGGTCGTTACCCCTGGCGCTTTGGAGTAGAGTTCACACCCCTGCCTGGTGCTATGGCCAGAGTAGTGGCAAAGCTCAATACAGAGGCAGACCAACTGCATCCCACCCTCCTGAATAGTGAAAGAATTCGGGAGATGAAAGACTTTGATGACCTGGGCATGCCTGCGTCTGAAGTCACCGTCGCTGAAATCCTGAAGCAGCGCGGTTACCACAATATCCACATCGGGAAATGGCACCTTGGCAGCACCAAAGACATGCGGCCAAACAATCAGGGCTTTGATGAAAGCCTGTTCATGGAAAGCGGGCTCTACCTGCCGCAAGACAGTGCTGACGTGGTCAATTCCAAGCAGGATTTTGATCCCATCGATAAATTCCTGTGGCCCAACATGCGCTTTGGCGTGAGCTATAACGGCGGCAAATGGTTTGAGCCAAACAAGTACCTGACGGATTACTTTACCGATGAAGCCGTCGCTGCCATCAAGAAGAATAAGAACCGCCCTTTCTTCATGTACCTGGCACACTGGGGTGTACACACCCCGCTGCAAGCCAGCAAGGCAGATTATGATGCCCTGAGCGGCATCAAGGACCACCGCCAGCGTGTCTATGCTGCCATGGTGCGCTCGGTAGACCGCAGCGTAGGCAGGATACTGCAAACCCTGCGCGAACAAGGCCTGGATGAAAATACCCTGGTTATTTTTTCCAGTGACAATGGCGCCCCCGGTTATCTAGGCCTGCCAGAAGTCAACCGCCCCTACCGCGGATGGAAATTGACCCATTTCCAGGGCGGACTGCGCGTGCCCTATATGGCAAAATGGCCAGGCCACATCGCCCCCGGTCAGCGCTATGCACAAGCGATTTCCAATATCGACATGCTACCCACCATCGCTGCCGCCACGGGTGCTGCACTACCTTCAACCCGCACTGTGGATGGTGTCAACCTCCTGCCCTTCCTGGGCGGCCAGCCTGCCACACAAGCCCAGCGCCCCCTGTACTGGCGCGACGGCGACTACCGCGCCGTGCTCCACCAGGGCTGGAAACTGATTTCATCAGAACTACCTAAAAAAGACTGGCTATTCAACCTGCAAGCCGACCCCACAGAAAAAGTCAACCTGGCGACCCTGCAACCAGAAAAATTGCGTGAGCTAAAACTCATGCTGCAAAACCACCACGCCAGCATGCCTGCATCGCTATGGCCCTCCCTGGTCGCAGCCCCTATCTACATAGACAAAACCCTGGACCAGGCGCGTGACAAGAACGACGAGTACACCTACTGGGCAAATTGAAAGCGGGCCTTAGCGATAAGGTCTTTTGAAGCGAATAGCGCAAGCTGTTCGCTTTTTTTCATAACTGACTCGGCAAACAAGGGCACTGAAAGTCGCATTGCCGTTGCTACTGGGTTTGACTTGGGGGGTGCCGTTGTTTTTGACGTTAGCATTTCCCATGTGTAGACGCCGTTTGTGCGGTACAGAAAATGGATTAGAAATGCCCGTTGTTTGAGCGTAGCGAGTTTCGGGCATTTCCCATTTTTTGTGCTGCACAAACGGGAACCCCGAAGGGGCGGCTATGCCTGGGTCGCCTTTTTGGCCCACCTTTTTTGGCGAGACAAAAAGGTGGGTAGCCGCCGGTCTACCACCGGCCGGCAATCGTTATTGGCGCGTACAGGCATTTGAAAATCAAATCGTCCAAAGCACCACGACTCAGAATTTCATACCTTCACGATATGCCACGAAAGCCGCTGGATTCCCGCTAAAAACATGCTGGAATGACGTTAACATTGTTGCTCTTACATTAAGAGTCTGTCAGCCAGGACAAGAGAATCGAATTAATTCTAAAGCTTCCGGAATTGAGCATTCCGAAAAAATATCGCTCTCAAAAACCGTAAATACAAAAACCCGATTGACACATTCAATACACATATGTACTGTTAACAAAAACCACCCACCATCACTTTAAGCAAACACCAAGCCAATGACATCCAAACCCTACGAACTGCATGGCTGGCACCTGTCCTACTTCACCGGCAAAGTGATGTGCTATCTGAATTACAAGAAAATCCCCTACGTCTATCATCAGGTCAATTTCTGGACACTGACCAGGACGGGCAAAAGCAAAACTGGTGAAGTCGTGATGCCCCTGCTGGTGACACCGGACGAGGCATGGTTACAAGATTCCAGTGTCATGATCGACTATCTCGAAGCGCTCTTTCCACAAGCACCTGTCATACCACATAGCCCGGTACAAAAATTCGCATCTTACCTTATGGAAGCCTGGGGGGATGAATGGTGGGTGCCCATTGCCATGCACACGCGCTGGAATTATCCAGAAAACTATGCCCTGTTTGAACGCGAAGCAGGCAACGCACTCCTGCCACACTTCCCGCGTTTATTAAAAAAGCGTGCTGTCGCCTTTGTCGCCAACAAGTTACGCGGCATGTTGCATGCCGTTGGCGTTCGGCCTGAGCAGCACAAGATGATGAATGAGTGGACCATTAACATGCTGGATTTGCTGGAGCAGCATTTCTCCAGACATGCATACTTGTTTGGTGATGCCCCGACAATCGGCGACTTTGGCCTGGTGGGCACCATGTATGGGCATCTGGGGCGTGATCCCTGGCCTGCGCGTGCACTGGTAGCACCACGGCCACATCTGCGTGCCTGGATAGACAGAATGTCTACTGGCAAAATTGCGAGCGGCAGTCTGCTCGCAGAGGATAAAATTGCACCTACCCTTGTCCCGATTTTCAAAGCCATCTGTGCAGAATTTATCCCCATGGTGGCGGCCATTAATGAGCAGCTCAAAGCCGTACAAGCGAAAATACCGGCAGGCAAAGCATTACCACGCAGGCTGGATGAAATTTGCATACCCATGGGTAATCAGCAATTTTCGCGGGTCGCCTTACCTTATACTTTGTGGATGGTGCAACGTTGTCTGGATGTGCTGGCAGAGATGAATGCAACGGACCAGATGAAAGTCAAGCTATGGTTGCAGTCAGTGGGTGGTGCCGACTTGCTGGCGCTGGAAATACCACGCCTGCGCCGCATCGGCTTGCGTGTGGCATTAGAATCCGGGCTAGTGCAGAATTCGACAATACTAAAAACAGCACAAGGTCAGGCATGAGTAAAACCAGGCAGGCATACATCTTGATCGCAGCGATTATTCTTATCGCAGTATTGGCTTTGTTTTTTTTCAGAAAGCCAGCTATTGGTGAAAGTACCTCTACAGGCAAGCTCCAGGCAACAGTTGCGACACCCAGAGAATGCGCATTACCAGCAGATGCAGGTACAACGCCCCACCCTGGCATGGTCTGGATACCCGCTGGCCGCTTTGACATGGGTGACAGCAAATACCCGGAAGAAAAGCCAGTTCAGGAAGTGGCCGTTGAAGGTTTCTGGATGGACAAAACAGAGGTCAGCAACGCTGAATATGCTGCCTTTGTCAAAGCTACAGGCTATGTAACGGTTGCCGAGCGCCCTGTCGATGAGCGCCTGCACCCCGGTTTGCCAGAGGAGATGCGCAAACCCGGTGCGGTGGTCTTTGTCATGCCCAGGGATGCCGATGTGAATGGCCCGCCCAGCCAATGGTGGCGTTATATTCCTGGTGCCAACTGGCGTCATCCAGGCGGACCAGAGACAACGATAAAAGGCAAGGAAGCCTTTCCGGTGGTTGCAATCGCGTACGAAGATGCGCAGGCCTATGCAAAATGGAAAGGCCATACCTTACCTGGCGAAGCGCAGTGGGAATGGGCTGCACGCGGCGGCCAGGTCAAGGCAGGTATGGATCATGAGCAACCCAAGAATGCCAATACCTGGCAAGGTCTGTTCCCGGTACAGAATTCTGGCGAAGACGGCTTCATCGGCCTGGCACCAGTCGCCTGTTATGCGCCGAATGCCTATGGCTTGCATGACATGCTGGGGAATGTGTGGGAAATGACGGCTGATACATTCACCCCCAATCATTCATCCCTGAATTCAGCCCCGCACTCACCAGACCAACTTGCCAAGCGCAATGTAGCAGCAGCCAGCCATGTCATCAAGGGCGGCTCTTTCCTGTGCGCGCCCAATTACTGTGTACGCTACCGCACTGGTGCCAGGCATGAACAAGAGGATGATCTGGCTGCCAGCCATCTTGGTTTTCGTACCATCTTGCTGGCAGCACCGCCAACCAGTCGATAGAGGTAACCATGAAACAAACCGCCATAGAAGACTTGCAAATCCTGCTGACCATGCAGCGTGCCGCCTTTGCGCAAGAATCAATGCCAAGTCTTGCGACTCGCCTGGACAGACTGAACAAACTGCTGGCCATGGCGCGCAAACATGCGCTGGAAATTGCTGCCGCTATTTCAGCTGATTTTGGCAATCGCTCTGTCAATGAAACCTTCTTACTGGAACTGGCAACGCTGGAAGAAAAAATCAAGTACTGCAAAAAACATTTACCACGCTGGATGAAGCAAAGACGCTTATCCAGCAGCCCGCAACACTTGTTTGGCAAGAACCGCGTCTTGCCGCAACCCTTGGGCGTGATAGGCATACTCAGCCCCTGGAACTATCCTTTTGATTTGTGCATGGGCCCGGCACTGGATGCACTTGCCGCAGGTAACCGCGTCATGCTCAAGCCATCTGAATTATGTCCGCGCCTTTCTGACCTGCTGGCTAAACTGGTGGCAGAGTATTTTGATCCATCCGTACTAACCGTAGTGCAGGGTGACGCCAGCGTGGCCGCCAGTTTCAGCAGCCTTCCCTTTGATCATCTGGTGTTTACTGGTTCGACGGAGGTAGGCCGCATCGTCTCGCAGGCAGCGGCAAAAAACCTGACACCCGTTACGCTCGAACTGGGTGGCAAATCTCCGGCCATCATCGATGCTGATGCCGATATTAACATTGCGGCCAGACGCATTGCCTGGGGTAAACTCATCAATGCCGGACAAACCTGTGTTGCCCCTGACTATCTGCTGGTGCCGCAAGAACAGGAAACCAGCATAGTCGCCGCCATAAGCGCAGCCATGCAAAGCCTCTATCCGCGTCTGGCAGACAATAAAGACTATACCAGCATTATCAACGCCCGCCAGTGGCAACGCCTGCAAGACTTGCTGGCAGACGCAGCACAGCACGGTGCCAGGCTGCATGTGATCAATCCGGCTGCAGAACAATTTGACCCGGCATTGAAGAAGATGGCACCCGTCATCGTCACAGGCGTGACGGCCGAAATGCGCCTGATGAAGGAAGAAATTTTTGGTCCCATCCTGCCCGTCATGACGTACCGGCATTTTGATGAAGCAATCAATTACATTAACCAGCGTGCGCGGCCACTGGCTGTCTACTGGTTTGGCAATGATCATACCCACAGGGACCAGGTATTGCGCCAGACTATCTCTGGCGGGGTCTGCATCAATGACTGCCTCTTGCATGTGGGCCAGCCACAACTTGCTTTTGGTGGGGTCGGCCCCAGTGGCCAGGGTGCCTATCATGGGGAGGCGGGTTTCAATAGCTTTAGCAAACTCAAACCCATTTTCATACAATCAAACTGGAATGTCATGGGCTTTGCCTATCCACCTTATGGCAAGCTGGTGGCGAAAATGCTGAGCATGTTCACACGCTGACACTTAAACACCACTGATACTGCGCCCATGTACTTGAAAAGACTGAAGCAGGCAGGCTGGATTATTCTCGCTTTCCTGCTCGCCACTGCCGCCTTGCTATACGCAAAACTTGACTATATCAAGGGTGGAGCAGAAACTTATGTGTTTGGCTATCCACTGGTGATGATGGAGTTGACGCGCCAGACTACGGTTCAAAGCATAGGCCCGGAAAATCATTTGCGGCGTGTCCGGCAATTCCCGGACGCCAACTTCAGGGATGTGGTGCGACCCAATGTCGATACACTCTACACTACAGCCTTCATCGACATGCAGCAAGGACCCTGGGTATTTGAGATGCCTGCCAACAAGCAACGCTATGAAGTCATGCCCTTCATGGATGCATGGACCAATGTCTTTGCCGCGCCTGGCAGCCGCGTCACTGGCAATTCTGGCGGCAAATATCTTTTGGTTCCGGCAAACTGGCAGGGCGAAGTGCCGTCCGGCATGCAAGCCCTGCGTGCGCCGACTCGAATTGTCTGGCTCATTGGCCGTACCCAGACCAATGGCGCGGAAGACTTTGCTGTCGTCCACAAGTTACAGGATGGCCTGCAATTTCGCAGCCTGGCTGACTGGCAGGAAAATAAACCTGAAGCAGCCCCCATCTGGCGACCCCAGCCGGAAAAATCTCTGCCGCCCATCGTTCAAATGCGGCAAATGGATGTGAGGCATTTCTTTAGCCATCTGAGCAAGCTCATGCAAGACAACCCTCCAGTTGCAGCGGATGCACCCATGCTGGAAAAAATGCGCCGCATAGGCATCGTTCCCGGCGCAGCACCAGACTGGTCATGGCTGGAAAAAAACTGCATCGCCCTGGGCAGATGGCTGGCTGACAGGAAGATCGCACAAGAATTGAAAAAGCCACGTGATGCTGTCAATGGCTGGGTGACGCCACCAGCCATTCTTGGCAATTATGGAACTGACTATAACATCCGTGCTGTGGTAGCAATGATAGGGCTGGGAGCCAACCTGCCTGCCGATGCCATTTACCCGAGCGCCAGTGTCGATGTGCAAGGCCAACCGCTGGATGGCAGCAAGCGCTACAGGTTGCATTTCCCACCAGATCAACTGCCACCAGCGAAGGCATTCTGGTCTGTCACTGCTTATGGCACTGATGATTTCCTCATCGAAAACATCATGCAGCGCCATGCCATAGGCAGCCGCGATGCACTGGTCATGAATGAAGATGGCTCACTTGATCTCTACATCCAAGCCTCTGCACCGCCAGACAAATGGCAAGCCAACTGGCTACCAGTCAAGCTGGGGCAGGGTTTTGCACTGAACGCCAGACTATACTGGCCCAAGGCAGCAGCACTTGAAGGTCGCTGGCATATGCCAGCAATCGAGCGACTTGATTAAAATTTTCCAGCAAACATACTTATGAGTCTGTCCTCCTTTCTCACCAATATTTACTTGCGTTATCGCTTCAAACCCAAGCCTGGTGCAGCGATTGACGTAGCAAAGACCAGAGAGAAGATCACTCGCATGCTGCGCTACCAAAGCCACTTACCGGCCGATATTACATTTACCTCTGTGACAGCCAGTGCTGGCCTGTGCGCAGCTGCCTGGTTTCAGGCTGCACAAAGCGATAGAACGATCTTGTATTTTCATGGTGGCGGTTATTTCTTTTGTAGCATAGAGAGCCACAAACCTGTCTGTGCCTATCTGAGCCGAGTAGCAAGGGCTAAAGTTTGCTCTGTTGATTACCGTCTGGCACCTGAGCACGCTTATCCGGCGGCAGTCGAAGATGCCCTGGCCTGGTACCAGGAGTTATTGAAAACCTCGCTCGCCAACAAGATTATTGTCGCCGGTGATTCCGCTGGTGGTGGGCTTGCCATGGCCTGCCTGCTGGCTGCACGCAAGGCTGGCCTGCCCATGCCTGCAGCAGCAGTTCTGTTTTCACCTTGGGTAGACCTGGCTTGTGAAGGGGCCAGCATGCAAACCCAAGCCAATGCCGACGTCATGTTCTCGCCTGATAGTCTGCCCAAGGCAGCAGCACTATATTTGCAGGGCACACCAGCAAAAAATGAACTGGCCTCACCCCTGTATGCTGACTTGCAAGGATTGCCGCCGCTACAAATTTTTGCCAGCCGTCATGAAGTCTTACTGGATGACGCCACCCGCCTGCATCAGGCTGCTCTCAATGCAGGTGTCAGCAGCACTCTGATATTAGAGAGCAACTTGCCCCATGTATGGCCGACGATGGTGAATTTGCCAGAAGCAAGGATCAGTCTGCGGCAGGCCGCCGGGTTCATAAAAGAGCAGAGCAAAGGGTAAATTCAAGTCCTAGCAACTTAATGATAGAACTCATGCTTATCCACGAGCACACAATATTCCACAGGCACGGTACGCGCTGAAGGCGTAACGCCATCTGCGGCCAATTGACCATACCAAATGGCATAGTGATCTTCAGGCACATCAGGCATGCCATAGTAGCCAACGATAACACCAACATCACTACCGACGCGGACGAACTGTCCAAGCACCTTTGCAGCTGTCATAAAAAATCTGCCTCTGGCAAACATCGAAGCAGCATTATAGCCACAGGTTGATCTGTACTTTTCTTTTCTATTCCACCACGAAAAGGCCCACAAATAAATTTATCGTCTGGGGCAGTAGTTTTTTTCAATACACTAGTGTACTGTTAACGTCAGATTCAAATTTAACAGTCCGCGAACCCATCTACAGCAAGGCCAGCCAATGACAAGCGCAAGCACAAACAAAGTTTTCGATATCCTCATCGTCGGCAGTGGCTTCTCAGGTCTTGGCCTGGCAATCACCATGCAAAAAGCAGGATACGACTGGCATTTAGTGGAACAGGCAGAAACCCTGGGCGGCACCTGGCGTGACAACCATTATCCTGGTGCGGCCTGTGATATCCCGTCCAACCTGTATTCGTTTTCCTTCATGCCAAATCCAGACTGGACGCGTCTCTATCCGCCGCAGGCAGAAATTGCCGCTTATATGCAGCGCTGCGCCGATCAGGGTGGCGTGCGGCATGGCATGCAATTTAATGCCAGAGTAGTCAGCGCCAAATGGCTGGAAGATCAGGGCCACTGGCTGGTGCAACTGGCAAGTGGCGAAGAAATGCGAGCCCGAACTCTGGCGGCAGGCACCGGTGGCCTGAGCCGTCCGCAAATGCCAAAAATAAAAAACCTCGATGCCTTCCATGGTGAGCTGTTTCATTCTGCCCGCTGGCGGCATGATGTGGACTTGCGTGGCAAGCGCGTTGGTGTCATCGGCACTGGAGCCAGCGCCATACAGATCGTTCCTGCAATTGCCGCGCAATGCGGCAGCCTGACGTTATTTCAGCGCACGCCAGCCTGGATCATCCCGCGCAATGATGAGGCTGTTTCGGAAGCCAGGCGCCGCAGCTATCACGCCCAACCTTGGCGCCAGCAACTGAGCCGCAAGCTGACTTACATCAAACTGGAATCGCGCATGTATGCCTTCACCCGCGCGCAATGGCTGCTGCGCCGGGCGCAGAAACAGGTAGAAAGTTATCTGCGACATCGCGTCAGGGATGAGTCCTTGCGCAAAAAACTGACGCCCAATTACACCATAGGCTGCAAGCGCATTTTATTGTCGGATGATTTTTACCCCGCCTTGCAAAAACCGAATGTGCAACTGATCCCACATGGCGTGACACGGGCGACGACCAACGGTGTCATCTGCGCCGATGGCAGCGTTCATCAACTGGATGTGCTGATCGCTGCCACTGGCTTTCAGGTGGCAGATGCCGGCGCACCATTCGACATTACAGGGCGCGATGGCGTAGATCTCAACCAAAGTTGGGCACAAGGGCCGCAGGCTCACCTGGGTACGGTAGTGCATGGCTTCCCCAACCTGTTCATCATGACGGGCCCAAACACTGGGCTGGGACATAATTCCCAAGTTTATATGATAGAGTCGCAAATCAATTTCGTGCTGGCGGCCCTGCGCGCACTCGACAAAAAAAAGGCGAGGGCATTTGATGTCAGGGCTGAGGTGCAGAACAACTACAACCAGGCTGTGCAAGGCAAACTTGTCGGCAGTGTCTGGAATAGCGGTGGTTGCCACAGCTGGTATCTGGCCGCAGATGGCAGTAACCGTACCCTGTGGCCAGACTTTACTTTCCTGTTCCGCCGTCGCCTCAGGCAATTTGACTGGGCAGAATTTCATGCCCTGCCCAACATAGGCAAAACAATATGAAATCCCTACACAAAAAACTTGTGGTGATCACCGGTGCGGCATCCGGCATAGGCGAAGCGCTGGCGCATGCCTGCGCCGAAGCAGGCGCAGACCTCTTGCTGGCAGATATAGACCTGCAGCGCCTTAACAACCTTGCAGCAGCATTGACTGGGCAATTCAAGAACGCAGGAACAAACCAGCGCGTGCTCACGCAAAGCTGCGATGTCGCCAGCGAGGCAGACTTGCAAACCCTGGCTGCCACAGCCTTGCAAGAGTTCGGTGGTGCCGATGTCCTCTTCAATAATGCAGGCGTGGCCCTGGTTGCCCCCGTACTAAGTGGCAAGCTGGCAGATGCACACTGGCTGATGGATATCAATTTCTGGGGCGTCGTTCACGGCTGCCGGGCCTTCGCGCCACACATGCACGCCAGGCCTGACGCCGTCATCGTTAACATCTCCAGCATCTTCGCCATGTTATCGCTGCCTACTCAGTCCTTCTACAATGCCAGCAAGGCAGCAGTCAGGGCATTTTCTGACAGCTTGCGCGAAGAATTGCGGGTGAGTCGTAAAGACGAAACTGGCAGCAAATATGGCATCCATGTACTATGCGTACACCCAGGAGGCATACGTACTCGCCTGGTTGAACAGGCAAGGCTGGGCAATATCACCGCCATGGCGGCAAATGCAGAAAGCCTGAACAAACAATTCAAGCGCATCGCCCGCACCAGCCCTGAACAAGCAGCAATCGCTATCTTGAGTGCAGTCAGAAAGCGCAAGACACGTTTACTGATAGGCACTGATGCGAGAATCGGTGATTTTTTCTACCGTCTATTTCCCTCCAGGGCATCAACCTGGTTTGCTGGATTGTTGCGCAGACAGCGCAAACATTCCTAAAAAGATCATCATTTTCAAATTGCAAATAACTATGCAATACTGAGCTAAAATCCGCGCCACAAAGGACGCAGCTTTGACCATATCGTTACAGAAAAAAATGTATTCCCTTTTAACATGACTCCCGGCCCCTACCTGATAAAAAACTGCGATACTTGTACGCAATTGCTTAGATACATTACCCTGTCTTCTCGCTTTGTTTCTTTTGGAG
Source organism: Undibacterium sp. (assembly GCF_030683615.1). Classification (NCBI taxonomy): domain Bacteria; kingdom Pseudomonadati; phylum Pseudomonadota; class Betaproteobacteria; order Burkholderiales; family Oxalobacteraceae; genus Undibacterium; species Undibacterium sp. Next base: position 13,427 of record NZ_JAUXQE010000035.1, on the reverse strand, counting down.
CTTACTGGACGGATGGATATGACGAAATTTTTCACGTCACCGACAATGAATGTGTAGGCCTGTGTCCAAGTTGCGGCAAGGTAATTTGGCGTGAGCATCTGCATGAATTAGGAATGGCAGATAGCTTCACATTCCATACTGACACACGAACCGAATATGAAGTATGGATTCCTACCGTCAATGTCAGCACTGTATTGTTAATGAAAATTGTGCGTGAAATTTCCAAGTGCTCATTTGCAGAAGCGAAAGCCATCGTTGATCGCCCCGATATTCATTTGAACCCTTTATTTGATCGGGACGAAGCCTACGACTATGCAAGGAAGAGACTGCAAGCTTTAAACGTCCCTTACGTCGTAATCGAACATATCGTTCCTGTACAAAAAGACTTTCCAGAAGAGTGGCTCAAAGCCCTGCCTCCCGTGAGAATCAGCACAGCAAAAAAGTACCGGGAAATTCTGCAAGAGAGCGCATCATTACTCGACATAGAACAAGAAAAGTTTCTGCGCAAGATGATCATGCAAAGAGACAATGATCAATATCGCCAAAGCGTTGTCCCGTCAGAATGGTTATTAAATGAGGAAACAAGGTTAAATCTGAATAAGCTATCTGCAATTTTGGACGAAACGAATATTGACGAGCGCTTGTTAAAGGCAGAGATAGCCCGAAATTTAGGACATTTCGATGCCTGCCTAGCGCTGCTTGATTGTGACTATGAAAATTATGTGCCCATCATCAATTTTTTGAGAAATCATGCTCAAAATCACATGCCATCTTTATCTTTGTTCCATTAAAAAAACTGCCGAATTTCCTTACTTCTTTTTAGCATTGTCCAGCCGCTGCTCCTGCACCAGGTAATTGGCAATGATGCTTTTCAGATACTCCCTGATCATCGGCGGGTTGACCGGGCGGCTGAGGGCCTGGTAGCTGCCGACGATGGCGAGGTAAAACAGGGATGCGAGTTCCTGTGATTTTTGCGCATCATTATTGGTCAGACGCATGTATTTTTCTTTGACCATGTCCATACGCTCCTGATCCACGTCAACCAGCATCTTGGCGACCTCGGCATCACGCCTGCCATAGCCACGCAGTGCCAGTTCAAAGCGCATGTATTCCAGGTCTTTGCCGCCGTGGCGCAAAGCAATTTCGATGAGTCGTTCCAGATCTTTTTGTGGGTCTGGGTCAATTTCACTGCGGGCGATGCGGTCTTGTTCACGCTGGTAATCGCGCCATTGCTTGAGCAGATCGCTGACCAACTCTGCATGGTCCGCAAAATGCCAGTAAAAGCTGCCGCGCGTCACGCCCAGCTTGTCTGCCAGCACCAGCACCCTGACATTATCAAAGCCGCCATCGACCACTGCCTTGAAGGCGGCATCGATCCAGTCTTCACGGCTGAGTCTGGGACCTTCCGAGGTTTTTCTTGTTTTTGGTGCTGCTTTCATATCTTCCCTTGTTCGTCTACCCTGATACAGATCAGCGCTTGCAAAGTCAGCATTTTAAGTCGAGCACGACGCGGCCACAACAAGCTGACAAAATCCATACACTTGTGTATTTTAATTCTTGACAAGTTGCGCCACCGGACTCTACATTAGCATTATCAGTACACATATGTATTGAGAGACTATAAAACAACAGGCCGCAGAGCCCATTCAAATAACGGAGACAAACATGGAACATAAACACAATGTGATGCGGCCTGTTTTGCAACTGGGCCAAGCCTTGAGTGGCGTGGCACTGGCCTGCTGCACCATGACAGCCATGGCTGGCGAAGGCTATAAACTCAGGCAATCCCCGGTCGGCGTGTTTGGCGGTGAGATGGCCGCTTCGATAGAAAACCCCGGCTTTTTTGGCACAGCGGCACTTTCCACTACCAGTATCTATAAAGTCGTCGATGGCGATGGCAATGATATCAGCCTGCCCGCCCGCAGCCTGCCGCTCCCCACAGGCACCCTGACCAAGGGTGCGGTACCAGATGGCACATATACACTCAATGTACCTGCCGCAGCCATAGGATTTGACCAACCACAAACCCAGATCAATATCCTGGCCGGTTACCTGACGCAAAGCACGTATGGCGACGGGCATATTGCCTTTGCCATGAATATCCCCCTGATCAAGCAAAGCCGCACATTTACGGCTGTGAGCCCGGCTGGCACAGTCAGCCCTACGCCCAACCCTGCCTTGCCAGCCGCTTTGCGCGGTGCAATCAACGGCGTGGCGGCGGCAGCCAATGCACAGGTACAGGCAGCTGTCGCCAGCACCCTGGCCAGCCAGAATGCAGATACTTCAGGCATGGGCGATACCGAGCTGTCCATGGTTTGGATCAAACAGCAAGACCGTCTGAAGATCGCCGCTGGTGTTTCCTTATTTGTGCCTACCGGCAACTACAATAAGGATAGGGGCCCCAACCCCGGCTTTGGTAATTTTTACACTTTGCGTCCCGGTGTGGCTGTCAGTTACTCTCTCAATCCCAATCATGGCAGCGAAGTCTGGGATAGCGGCGTTACCATTGCAGGCCGTCTGTCATTTGGCATGAACAGTACCAACAAGGATACCAATTATCGCAGTGGCAATTTTGTTTATGCCGAAGCCGGTATCATCAAGGTTTCGGGTAATTGGGCATTCGGCTCGAACGTACTGGCCATCAACCAGGTAACCGATGACAGTGGCACAGGTGCACCTGCAGGAGGTAATCGTTACAAGAGTTATGCCGCAGGACCATTTATATCCTATAAGCTGCCAGGGAAGGAGGCAGGTTTCAATCTGCACTATAGCCAGAGTTTTGGCGGTAGTAATGCCCTGGTATCGCGTACCTTGCAGTTGCGCTTCATCAAAGCCTGGTAGCACGGCGCATGTCCATCAAAAGCCTGTTGATGCCTGTGATTACCCAGCACATGCTGGGTCGTTCGCGACTGCTTCAGTTGCGCGAACGGGCCTTGAAGGCACGAGTGCGCAGCGGCACGGCAAGGCAGCTTCATTATTTCCATCAGGCAGATGATCCCTATAGCGTATTAGCGGCACATAGCCTGGGCGCCATGCAGCAAAAGTATCCATTGGAAATTCTGCCTTACGTGGTCAGCCCGCCGGAGCAAGCGGCGGCACCTGAACGCGATAAATTGCAAGCCTATAGCCGTCAGGACGCGCAACTGCTGGCGCGGCATTTTGGTTTTCCATTTACCGACTTCTCACAACAACCTTCAGCAGAAAACATCAGCATGGCAAACCGCTTGCTGGTGGCGGCCATCCATGCCGGACAATTCATGCAGCTTGCGGACAGCATCAGTGCCGCTCTGTGGAGCGCAGCACATGCGATCACAGAACTCGCAGCAGTGACGCTGAAATTCTCCCCTGCTACAGAAGAATCAACGGTAGCAGATATGCAGTGCGCAAATGCTCTGAGAAAGGCAAGGGGCCATTACCTGGGTGCCTGTTTCTGGTATGAGGGAGAATGGTACTGGGGTGTAGACAGACTCTATCACCTGGAACAAAGACTGCAAGATGAACTGGGCAGCGATCTGGGCTACCTGTATCCGCCCCCCACAGATCTGACCGGGCCGCTCAGTATTGCGCAGCCGCCGGAAATCGATTTTTTCTTTTCCTTGCGTAGCCCCTATTCAGCCATCGTTGTCGAGCGGGTATTCAAACTGTGCCAGCTAACGGGAACGAAAATCAACTTGCGTTTCCTCCTTCCGATGGTGATGCGCGGCTTGCCAGTGCCTGCCAACAAAAGACGCTACATCGCCATGGATACCGCACGCGAAGCCCATGTCCGCCATATTCCTTTTGGTCGCTTGAACGACCCGGTAGGCCGCCCTACAGAACGAGGCCTTGCCCTGATACCACTGGCTGAAAGCCTGGGACGAGGGCAAGACTATATATTGTCTTTTATGCGCGGCGTCTGGGCCGAGGGGCTCGATGCTGGCAGCGATCGCGGTTTGCGCAAAATCGCCGAGCGGGCGGGCCTGCCCTGGGCAGATGTCCAACTGGCGCTGCATGATGAAACCTGGCGCAACACTGCTGAGATCAACCGGGAAGCGATGTTCGCCCTGGGCCTGTGGGGCGTACCCTCGTTTTATTGCGCTGGCGCTGCAGTCTGGGGGCAAGATCGCTTATGGGTCATCGCCAATCTCCTGCAAAAAATGGCAGATTCCGACGAACAATTATCCAAACAAGGCCAAACATGCTGACTAATATCCTCAAACTATCCTGCCTGCTGATCTATGTACTGGCTCTTGCTGCGCTGGCAGGCTTGCTGCCCCCGGCCTATACAGGAGCGTGCATCAATCTGGCCGGGCTCTTGCTGATCATTCATGCACTGGAGGCCGTAGCCGTGTTCAAGCATCTGGGCAAGTATCGTGGCCCCTTGTGGATGAGTCTGCTGCTGACAATCCTGTTTGGCCTGCTGCATTGGCAGCCGCTGTTGAAACTAAAATCCGTCAAGGAATAAGCATGCGCGTCACTCGCTTGCTCGCCCTGATTTTCCTTGCCAGCCATTTTGCCCAGGCCAGCGAATTGCCGCCGTCCCCACCTGGCAGCGCAGGCAAACCCTCCAGACCCAATATCGTGGTCTTGCTGGCTGACGACTGGGGCTTTAGTGATGTGGGTGCCTATGGCAGTGAAATCGCCACCCCCAATCTGGATGCACTTGCCAAACAAGGCACGCGCTTTTCCAACTTTCATGTCAGCGCCTCGTGCTCCCCTACCCGCTCCATGCTACTGACCGGGGTGGACAATCATCTCAATGGTGTCGGCAATATGCGCGAAACCATTCCCCTGGAACATGAGGGCAAGCCAGGTTACCTGAGTGTCCTGAATGACCGCGTCGTGACTGTTGCCAGCTTGTTGAAAGATGCAGGCTATCGCACCTATGTCGCAGGAAAATGGCATGTCGGCAAGGAGCCACACAATCTGCCAGATCAGCGTGGTTTTGAGCGCTCCATCATCCAGGGCGACAGTGGCTCGGATAACTGGGAAACCGGCAAACGCTATCTCGACCTGACTGACAAGGTTTACTGGTATGAGGATGGCAAGGAAGCCAGCATGCCCAAGGAGTTTTACTCTTCAGAATATTATGTGGACCGGATGATCAACTACATCCGCACTGATGAACAGGCTGGCAAACAGGCACAGCCCTTCTTTGCCTATGTCGCCTTCCAGGCCAATCATATTCCCTTGCAGGCCCCGCGTTCATTCATCGACAAGTACAAGGGTAAATATAAAGACGGCTGGACAGCCTTGCGCCAGGCCAGGCGCGACCGTGCGATTGCACTGGGCCTGCTGCCCAAAGACACACCCATGGTCACCATGTCCACCACCAAAGACTGGGATGCGCTGACACCCGCCGAGCAAGCCTACCAGGCAAGGCGCATGGAAGTGTATGCAGGCATGGCAGAAGCCATGGACTACCACGTAGGACGGCTGATTGCGGCATTGAAGCAAAGCGGCCAGTATGACAATACCATCTTCATGTTCATGTCAGACAATGGTGCAGAAGCATCCGACCCATATGCCATGCTCAGTGCACGCCTGTGGCTGGACATGTACTACAACAGCGATATCAACAAACTCGGCGACAAGGGAGCCTACAGCATCATAGGCCCAAGCTGGAGCAGCGCTGCCGCCTCGCCTCTGAGTACCTATAAATTCTATGCCGGTGAAGGTGGCATACGCGTACCGCTGATCATCGCTGGCAAGGGCATGCAGCAAAACCGCATTCACCAGAGCTTTACCCACATCATTGATATAGCGCCGACGATACTGGAACTGGCGAACACCCCCAGACCAAATGGCAGTTACCAGGGCAAGCCTGTAGAAACCATGCGCGGCAGCAGCCTGATCCCGGTGCTGTTTGATGGCAAAGACAGGGTCCACCCGACCGATGAAAACATAGGCTATGAATTATCTGGCAACCAGGCCTTGTTCAGGGGCGACTACAAGCTGGTGAAAAACCTGCCACCTGTCGGTGATGGCCGCTGGCATTTATATGATATCCAGCTTGACCCTGGCGAAACCCGGGACCTGCAAACCAGCCTGCCAGAGGTGTTTTCCAGCATGCAGACTGCCTATGCGCAATACGCCAAAGATAATGGGGTATTACCTATGCCCGAAGGTTACGAGCCTACCCAGCAGGTATTCACCAATGCGATGGTGCATGTATATATCCCGCGCTTTAAATATCCAGCCATCCTGCTCTTGCTGGGTCTGGTCACGGCGGGCTATCTGCTGATGCGCCGACGCCACACAACCCTGAACAAGGCCAAGCCATGAAAAGCCAGCGTTTTTTTATCATCACACTAAGTATCCTGGTCTTGCTGGTCTTTGGTCTGTACTTGCTGCGTACCCCCATCAGCCTGGCAATCGCTGAGAGAATGATAGCCCAGCGACTGAATGCCAATCCCCTGGCAGAATTGCCCGATGGCTTGCATGTTGGTTTATGTGGAGCGGGTTCGCCCTTTCCAGACGACAAACGTTCCGGCCCCTGCACTCTGGTCATCGCCGGACAACGCCAATTCATCTTTGACGTGGGCAGCGGCACGGTACGCAATCTGGGCAAGATGGGTTTTAGTCCAGGGCAAGTTGATGCTGTCTTCCTCACGCATTTTCATTCTGACCATATCGATGGCATGGGGGAATTTTTATTGCAGCGCTGGGTATCTGCCAGTAATCAGAACCCGGTTCCTGTGTATGGCCCCAAAGGCGTTGAGACTGTGGTGCAGGGCATCATGCAAGCCTATAAACCGGACCAGGGCTACCGCGTGGCCCACCATGGTGAAGCGACCATGCCGCCCAGTGGCTTTGGTGGCATGGTTAAAAGTTTCGCGCCACCGGCACAGGGCACTGTGACACTGATCAAGGATGCCGACCTGGAAATCATCGCCTTCACAGTGGAACATGGCCCTATCCACCCAGCAGTGGGTTATCGCATCAACTATAAAGGCCGCAGCTTGCTCATCAGCGGCGACACCATCAAGTCTGCAACCGTGCAAGCACAAGCCAGGAACGTGGACTTGTTGCTGCATGAAGCCTTGTCTGTTCCTCTGACCAACTTGCTGGAAAAAGCGGCTGACAAGGCTGGCAAGGTGCATTTGAAAAAAATCTTCAATGACATCACCAATTATCACACCACACCTGAGCAAGCCGCTGAAATCGCGCGGGATGCCAACGTGGGAGCCTTGCTATTGAACCATATCGCCCCTCCCTTGCCCTTGCCGGGGATGGAAGCAGCTTTTCTGGGGGAAGCAGGCAATATCTATCAAGGCAAAATCAGGGTCGGTGTTGACGGAGATTTTGTCAGCATGCCCGCGAATAGCAAACAGATTGTTTTCAGCAAACGCTTCTAATCGTTTTTCATCACTGAGGTTCAGCATGTCAGCACTACCTGTCGTAGAAAAATTCTTGCGCACCCCCGAACATCGATTTGCCCACATCACTGACTTCCCTTACCAGCCACGTTATAGCGAGATAGGTGGCTTGCGCATCGCCTGCATTGATGAAGGCCCGCGCGAAGCCACGCCCATCCTGCTCATGCATGGAGAGCCAACCTGGTCGTATTTATACCGCAAGATGATCCCGGTCTTGCTGGCAGCGGGTTTTCGCGTCATTGCGCCTGACCTGGTTGGCTTTGGCCGCTCGGATAAACCGGCAAGCAGGAAAGATTATTCCTACCTCAATCATGTGTCGTGGATGAAGGCCTGGCTGGTCGCCAATGACTTGCGTGGCCTGACCTTATTTTGCCAGGACTGGGGTTCTCTCATTGGCCTGCGCATGGCAGCAGAAGAGCCTGAGCGTTTTGAGCGCATCGTGCTGGCCAATGGTGCCCTGCCTACCGGTACGATGGCCGTTCCCAAAGCATTTAAAATCTGGCGGGCATTTTCACGCTATAGCCCTTGGTTCCCCATAGGCCGCATCGTCAAGAGTGGTTGTGTACATGGTTTAAGCAAAGCAGAAATTGCCGCCTACGATGCGCCTTTCCCTGGCCGCGCCTACCGCATCGCTGCCCGCTTATTCCCCGGTTTTGTACCAACCACACCAGATGACCCCGAACGGCAACGCAATGAGCACGCCTGGGAAGTTTTCAAGCGCTGGGATAAACCTTTCCTGACCCTGTTCAGCAACCGCGACCCGGTCACCCGTGGCGGATATAAAGCCTGGCAAGAACTGGTGCCAGGTGCACAAGGCCAACCGCATGCGATTACCCGCAATGCCGGACATTTTTTGCAGGAAGACAAAGGCGAAGAAGTCGCGGCGGCGATAGTCAGGTTTGTGCGTGAGACTGGCGGCGGGACTCATGACGCCGCTACTGTTGCGCATGCGAGTCAGCCAACTCTTTGAACCTGCCTATCACAAACTGCGCCACTGGTGAATGACTGCGCCCCCGCAAAGAAACGATGCCCAATTCTGAATGCATGGTCGGTATGCCCTCTATCACCAGCGGCACAATTTGCCCGCGCCGGATTTCATCTGCCACGGCTGCATTGATGGCGGCCAGTATGGTGTCAGATTCCAGTGCAGCGCGTTTGAGTGTCAGCACATCATCGCATTCCAGTGCGATAGGCAAGTTCGCATTAACGGGCAAACCCAGCAATTGCGCCAGCGCCTTGCGTATGGCTTGCGGTAAGCGTACCGATGCCAGGCCGTATTGCAAAATATCGGCAGGCAGGCTGCGCGGCTTGCTCAATAAAGGATGATGCGCACGTACAAAAAAACCACCGCGCTGGCGTGCCAGCAAGTTGATGTCCAGGTCCTGGCCGGGCGGAAGGTCACGGGTGTCAGCCACAAAGAAATCCAGTTCTTCATTGCGCAAATGCTCGGCCAGATATTCCCAGTTATTGACTTCAACGCGCAAATTGACACCCGCAAAGTGTTGCCTCAATTCAGGCATCAGCATGGGCAACAGTGTCGCCGCCGGAAAAGGCCCTACACCTATGGCCAGGTCACCTATCTGCTTGCTGCGGTACAGCTCTATATCTCTTTGCAGGCAACGGCTGTCAAACAAGAGCTTGCGGGCGCGTTCTATGAAAAAATTGCCAGCAGGGGTAGCCGTCACCTCGGTCGTGCCACGGTCAAACAATTGCACACCCAGCTCGGTTTCCGCTGCTTGTACGCTGCGACTCAAAGCAGATTGCGACAAATGCACACGCTCTGCCGCACGGGCAAAATTCTTTTCATCTGCCACCGCAACGACGTGCCTGAGACGTTTCAATTCCACGGTATCCCTTCCTGTCAATAAAGGATGCAAAAACAACCATCAATCCATGCATACACTGCATTGATTCTAGCCCAAGAATGCATTGGACACCAAAAAATTAGCCTCTTACACTCGATAACATCAGGAGACAAGAAATGTCAAAACCCCATGAATTCGACTACATCGTCGTAGGCAGTGGCTCAGCCGGTTGCGTGCTCGCAGCCAGGCTGACTGAAGACCCCAACATCAGTCTGGCCTTGCTCGAAGCAGGAGGTCCGGACAAGAGCGTGCTGATCCATGCGCCTGCAGGTGTGGCCGCCATCGTACCAACCAAATACCATAACTATGGCTACCAGACCGTGCCGCAAGCGGGCTTGAATGGCCGTTGCGGCTATCAGCCACGCGGCAAGACCCTGGGTGGCTCCAGCTCCATCAATGCCATGCTCTATGTACGCGGTCACCGGCGGGACTATGATCATTGGGCTGCCCTCGGCAATACAGGCTGGGCCTATGATGAGGTATTACCCTACTTCAAACGCGCCGAACATAATGAAGATATACAGAATAGCTACCACGGTCAGGGTGGACCGCTGAATGTCTGCTACCCGCGTCATCAAAGCGAGATCAACCACCTGTTCATCCAGGCCGCATCTGAATGCGGTTTGCCACAAAACCAGGACTACAATGGCGAGCAGCAGGAAGGCGCTTTTCTTTACCAGGTTACCCATAAAAATGGCGAGCGCTGCAGCGCTGCCAAGGCTTACCTGACACCGAATCTGGCGCGTCCCAATCTGCACGTCGTCACCCATGCTGTCGCTGCCCGCATCCTGTTCGAGGGCAAACGCGCTGTCGGGATTGAATACCATCAGGCCGGTGAACTGAAACAAATACGCGCCCGTCGTGAAGTCATCTTGTCTGGCGGTGCCTTTGGCTCGCCACAACTCCTGCTGCTGTCCGGCATAGGCCAGGCCAGCGAATTGCAAAAGCAAGGCATCCAGCTTGTGCACGACTTGCCTGGTGTAGGCAAGAATCTGCAAGACCATATCGACTATGTACAAAGCTGGCGGAGCAAAGGCAGCGCCGCCAAAGACGCTACCTTTGGCTTGTCGCTCAGTGGTATGACAAAAATGAGCAAGGCCATGTGGGAATGGCGGCAACATCGCACTGGCATGGTCACCAGCACTTATGCCGAAGCCGGTGCGTTTCTGCGATCCGCCCCCAGCCTAAGCGTACCTGACTTGCAAATTGTCTTCGTCATTGCTCTGGTCGATGACCATGCGCGCAAACCGCATCTGGGCCATGGCATCTCCAGCCACATTGATGTCTTGCGCCCACACAGCCATGGTACGGTCAGTCTGGCCAGCAAAGACCCGCATGCATCCCCTGTCATCGACCCGCGTTTTTTAAGCGATGAGCGCGATCTCGATTTACTGGTGCGCGGCGCGCAATTCCAGCATAAGCTATTTGCATCCAGCGTATTCGATCACATGCGCGGCGCCATGCTCTACCCCACCCAGGCAGATGATATCGCAGGCTTGCAGCAAGATATCAGGCAAAGGGCAGATACCCAGTACCACCCAGCAGGCACTTGCAAGATGGGTCAGGCCACAGATTCCATGGCTGTCGTCGATGAGCGTCTGCGGGTAATGGGCATGCAAGGCTTGCGCGTCGTAGATGCCTCCATCATGCCCACACTGATAGGCGGCAATACCAATGCACCAACTATCATGATTGCAGAAAAAGCAGCCGATATGATCAGGGTTGATAATTTATAGACACTGGAGACGATATGAAAACACCTCAGCACCTTTGCCTCAAAAAAACTGTGGCTCTGACTTTGGCAGCCACGGCAGCCATGCTACTGACCGCCTGTAGCCAAAAACCGGGCAACACTGCCATGGGTGATGCCACGGCCACCACCGTCAAAGCCAATGCCGACATCGCACAAAGTCTGGCACTGGATGACCAGCAGGATTTTGAAAATGCCAAACGTGGTCTCATCGCCAAACCAGAAGGCAAAATCCTTGGTCCATCAGGTGAAGTGTTGATCGATTTCGATGCATGGAAATTCATAGAAGGTGCAGCCCCGTCCACCGTCAACCCCAGCCTGTGGCGGCATGCCAAGCTCAACGCGCAAATCGGCCTGTTCAAAGTCACCGATGGTATCTATCAATTACGCGGTTTTGATATCGCCAATATGACTATCATCGAAGGCAAGACAGGCTGGATCATCGTCGACCCGCTGACTGCCAAAGAAAGTGCGGCTAGTGCCATCACCTTTGCCCGCAAGCATTTGGGTGACAAGCCTGTGGTTGCTGTCGTCTTCACCCATAGCCATGCTGATCATTTTGGTGGAGCCCTCGGCGTCATCACGCCAGAAGAAGTAGCAAGCAAGAAAATCCCCGTCATCGCCCCCGATGGTTTCATGGAAGAAGCCACCAGCGAAAACATCCTGGTAGGCACAGCCATGGCCAGACGCTCTGGCTACCAGTTTGGCAAAGACCTGGAACGCTCGCCCAAGGGCCTGGTTGATACCGGCTTGGGTAAGGGTGTCGCCTATGGCAGCATAGGCGTGCTCGAACCCAACCAGCTCATCATCAAGCCAACACAAGAGCTAACACTGGACGGCATCAATTTTGTTTTCCACAATGTGCCAGGCGCAGAAGCGCCCTCAGAACTGACCTTCAGCATCCCCGATAAAAAAGCCTATGCCGGTGCCGAGATACTCGCGCAAACCATGCACAATCTCTTGCCTGTACGCGGTGCCAAAGCCCGCGATGCCCAGCGCTGGGGCAGCTACCTCGAACAGGCGCTGGAACAGAGTGCCGATGCCGAAGTCTATTTTGGCCAGCACAACTGGCCAGTCTGGGGCAAACCACGCATCGCAGAATTCATCACCAAACAGCGCGATGTCTACAAATATACCCATGACCAGACCGTGCGTCTCATCAATGCCGGTTATACACCCTATGAAATTGCCGACAAGATCAAGCTGCCCAAATCACTGGAAAGCTATTTCGGCGCACGCGGCTACTATGGCGACCTGCGCCACAATGTCAAAGCCGTCTATCAGTTTTACTTAGGCGCTTATGACGGCAATCCCGCCAATCTGAATCGCCTGCCACCACAAGAATCTGCCAAACGCTATGTAGACTTGCTGGGCGGCGCAGACAAGGCCATCGCCGCCGCACAAACCTCTTTCGACAAAGGCGATTATCGCTGGACCGCAGAACTGCTGAACCACGTTGTTTTCACCGACAGCAATAACAAGAACGCCAAGGAATTACTGGCCCGCACCTACGAACAAATGGGCTACGCGGCAGAAGCATCCACCTGGCGCAACAGCTACCTGACCGCCGCCAACGAACTGCGCAACGGCCCACCCGCCAAAGGCGTCAACCGCGCAGCCATGATAGACATGCTGAGCCAAACCCCGATAGACCGCTTCCTCGAAGCCATGGCCGCCGGCCTGAATGGACCCGATGCCGAAGGCAAAGACTACAAGCTCAACCTGGTCCTGACCGACACCAAAGAATCCTACGTACTATGGATAGAAAACGCCGTACTGCATCACAAGAAAGCCGAACCTGTCAAAGACGCCAATGCCACGCTGACACTGACCAAACCCATCTTCATCAAGATGATGGCCGGGACGGCTGGCGTCAAAGATACGCTGTTCAGTGATGACTTGAAGGTGGATGGCAGCAAGATAGACCTGGTGCGCTTCTTTGGTCTGATCGACAAGGCGGCGGGGACGTTTGCGATTGTGACGAAGTAATTTCTGTTATACCAGCAAAAAGCTGCCTCGCAAGCAGCTTTTTGGATATCTTGCTATTTGAAAATGCAACTTGTCACGATTATGGGATGAAATGACGCCATGTGTGCTAGATTCCTGCATCAAAAGGAGCAAAAGCAATGATCTCAGTCGATATCGCATATGAACAAATTCATAACATCCAAAGTTCTACAATAACTGCACGCGCCAAAGAAAATAAAACCGTTGCAAAGACTTTGTGGACAGGTGGTTACGTTCTTCTGGACTCAATGGAAAAAGGACTTACGTGGGCACCCGCGAAAGAAGCCTGCGACGAGCTATACTCCTTAGGGCTACGCTGAATAAGCATCAATTTTCGATGGACGAAACTCCAAGTAGCGCACTCAATTGATAAAAGCGTCGTTCAAGCTATTTTTCGCGCCCCCCATCAGGCCATTGATGGGGTTTTTGCTCATTTTTGCCCACTAT